>WQWV01000058.1 GCA_009785175.1 Alphaproteobacteria bacterium | reverse complement strand
GCGCGGGATAATCCCGTGTGCGGACAAGAGGCCCGTCAGCGGGTCTATATTCTGGGAAAAATCGCCGCTGCTACCGGACGCCGCGGGATGCGGGACGCAAAGGCCGACGTAGTGGTTCGTTTCGCCGATATGGTTTCTTATCTCGGAGAAGTGGATATCGATCGGGATCATCTCGCCATGATGATTGCGCGATCGCGTGCGGCCGTCGTATCGCCCCTTGGTTATAAGCGTATGAATGAAGTCGTTATACTCGGCAGGGGTTTCCGCACCCGCGAAAAGGAATTTCGGGAGCAGACCCGTCAAATTCTCGCGCGTGTCGCCGAAAAAGTCGCACAACGCGCCGTTCACCGCAGTTATCTTGCCAACGGAATCGAGTATGATCATGCCGCTCTTGCCAAGCTCGAACAAGGTTTCGGCAAGCGCAGCAAGCTCGTCTTGAACCAGCGGGAGAGAGCCGATTTTAGCGATGTTCTTCCTGCCTGCCATATCCCCTCTTGTATTTGGATTCTTGCCTGCTATTATACCTTTTAATATGGTTCGATTCAACAGCAAAATGAGTGCGCTTTTCATCAACACGGTTTTCGCGGCAAGCGAGGTCGCGCTTTTGTCCGGCGGAGAATTGCGACGCGTGGAATTTGCGGGAGGAGCGGGCTCGGATAAAGACGAGCTTTTCGTGGCGCTATCGGCGCTTGGCGTTCGCGTCGCCGATTTGGATTTCGCGGTGGTGATCACCGGTCCAGGGGGATTCACCGGGATCCGCGCGGGCCTTGCGCTTGCCAAGGGAATGACGATTGGGGCGGCCGTTCGCGTTGTGCCACTAAGCGTGTTCGAAGCCGGCGTAATATGCGGCGCGGGCGATGGCGAACTTCGCATTCCCTCGACCGGCGGCGAAGTATTTTCCACCATGATTAAGGACGGTATCGATTTGGAAAATTATGAAATTAAAAAAGGAGAGCCGAACCTTCCGCCACTTGACGCAGGCCGCATTTTGGAGTTCGTGTCGGGATTTACGCTTGCCGTGCAGGCGCCGCTCGAACCGCTTTATATACGGCCGCACTATGCTAAGGCTCCTTAATCAAAAGTTATTCTCCTAACTACGTTAGTCGAAAATACTTTTGATTAGTTAAGTCATGTCTTCACTACGCTTATGAATGCCGCTTCGTGAAGACGGGTTGTTTTTTAATTTATACTATCTCAACCCAAACGCACCGCCGATTTCGACTTTGCGAACCGGTTTCATGGTGTCGATATAATCTTTGTATTCCAGCAAAAACCTTCCTGCGCCCTCGGATATATTGCGCTCGGACACGCCATACCAAAACCACTCCAACTCCTGACGAGAAAACTGTGCTATACCCGTCTCGCCAGTTGGTAGATCGAATTCGGTATCGGCAAGGCCGTTGCCTCCGCCTATTCTATACAGCGGCGAGTAATCGTCATCGGCACTACTTAGATACCCGTCGGATTTCAGGTAATCCATAAAGAAAAACGTATAATAATTATCGAAGTTTATAACAAGGTCGTGCTTGGCCAGCGCGTCTATGCCAAGCTTTGCCGTGCCCGAGAGTTCATGGAACGCTGTGTCCGATTTCGCATATCCAAGCACGGTGCCGGAAAACGTTCTTCCCGCTATGTCGGATGGGCGAACGGAATTTGCAAAATCGAACTCGGGATAACCGATAACTATTGGTGCGGCCGCGCCCAAAGAATTGTTCCAATAACCGAAATCGGCTAAGCGCAGACCTTCTTTACCACCCTTGGAATTCACAAGGTTTATATAAAGTTCGTAATCTATTTCCATTTGACCGAGCGCAATAGTAAGATTCTGTGAAAGCCTGCTTATCCCTTGGTCGTCAAGACTGAAATCGCCCGGATTTATAGGAAGTAGGTCGGAATGCGGAAGGATCATGTTATAAAGCAACAGAGCGCTTAGGCTATCAAGCCTGAACGGTTCGGTAGGGATTGGCCGAGACGGCGGAGTTTCTCTTCCGGCCTTGGGATTATCGGATGTTCCGAACTTGGCACCTGTGGTCAAAGAACAGGAGGCTAGCCAAAAAAGGAGACAAATATGTTTTATTAACTTTTGAGGGAGATTCATTAGGGTTTTCTATTGTTTACTAGGAAAATCTAATAAGTTAAATTAAATAAAGCAAGGATTAAATGACTATTTATGAACAAAATGGGGACAAAAATGAGATTTTTTGTGAAATTTTTGAGTATTTTAGGGTATTTTATTAAAAAATGTAATGAAAGTAGGTTTTTTATTTACTTCATCACACTAGCGCGCTAGTGTGATATCATGATAGCGTGATGAAGCGATTCGCGATTTTCAAATGTCGATTCGTTGATATTGCGCGTATTATAACAATTGGATGAACGACTAAAACAAGGATAAAAAATGCATACATTACATTCCCTATACACCGCTTTTTCAAACATAGAATCGCAGGAAGAATTCGACAATTTCATAGTCGACCTGCTAACTCCGAGAGAAATAAAAACCATAGGGGAGAGATGGGAAATCGCGCAATTGCTTTTCAATACAAACCTGCCACAGGAAATAATCGCACAAAGGGTCGGAGGAAGCCCTGCAACAGTCGTGAGAGTCGCCAGATTCCTTTATGCAGAAAAATTCGGAGGATATTTCTCCGTGCTATCGAAACTATTCCCTATGCGAGCAAGAAAAATCGCAAAAGACCAAATAGGCAAAGTGAGCTCGGCTTCTCGTAGACATCACCCGTAATAGCGACGGAATAAACTTTCATTTTTTCCTCTTGCCGCGGGAGTAAAAAAATGCTATAATCGTCGTTAAAAGGAGATAGATATGCTTAAACTTTTGAAAAACAACTGGGTTTTGATGGCGATCGCGCTTGTGCTTGGCGTGTTCGTTTCCGCCGAAGTCCTTGCGCAACAGGCGCAGCAGGCGGCGGCGCTTGCCAACACGACCGACACCGGACCGTTCAGGGCGTTCCTTAACCGTGCGGCTCATCTTTTCCAGACCTCGCGAAACGCTATATTCGTCATCGCGGCGTTCTTCTTCGTCAAGTTCGCGTGGGACGCAATCAACGAGGGTAAAATCGATTGGAAGGCGCTTTTGTATTTGCTTGCCGGACTTGTGCTTTTGAGCGTCGCAGGATTCATCGTGTCCTATATGGCCAGCCCGCAGCAGCAGAACCAGATGCAGCGCGACTATGGCCTTGACGACAAGGGTAATTGGGGGAATTAGAAGTTTCCTTGAGTTTGAAAATCCCCGGTTTTGGCCGGGGATTTTTTTAGAGCGAAGCCCTCAACCGCCAGCAGGCAAGCGAGCCCAGGCCAGAAGCAAACCACAAGCGCCGCGAAGCAAGCGTAGTTGTGTTTGCGCGCTGCGCCGGGGGATGGGCGAGCGCGCCGCCTGCGGCGG
>WQWV01000057.1 GCA_009785175.1 Alphaproteobacteria bacterium | reverse complement strand
GCGCGGCTCGTGCGAGATTTCAACAGCGGCGGGCGCGGGAGTTATTTCGATTATTTCCTCGATATAGACATTGCCGGCTTCGTCGATGAAGACGTATTCCATTTCGCCAAGCTCGGGCGCCATGTCGGGATCGGCCTTCACGGGTTCGAAATTTTTGGTCGCACAGGCGGCAAGGAATGCCAGTCCGAAGATATTGAATATTATTTTTTTCATAGGGGCCCCACTTTTCACACGCTATATTAGCAGGTGGTGTTGGAATTTCAAGAGGAAACTTGGGTAAGAGCGAAGCCACCAACGCCGGCAGGGCGGAAGCGCTCTGCAAAGACGCGCACGCACTGCGTGGGGCGGCGTGGTGCGCGCAGCTCTTCGAGCTGGAGAGTCAATATTATGATTTAACGGGTTTTATAACCCAGATAGGAGGCGTGCTGCTTGAACGCGTCAATCTGGACACTCTGAACGCCGCGCGTCTGATACTTCTGACCCTTGCGCTCGACGGCGCGGATGTGCTTTAGCTCGGCCTTTACCATACGCACGAATTCGTCAAGGGCGACAAGGCCGGCCGAGTATCCGCCTTGTTCGTATGCGTTCCAGAACACGGCTGATTTCGCGGTATAGAGTATCGAGCTGATTTCGCCCTCGATGTTTTGGCCGAAGATATTTACGGCTGATTGGCGCAGGTTGCTTAGGATGCCCGACTTGCCGCCCCAATTCGATTTGGCGGGATTGTTTTGATCGAACTTCTCGTTCATGTCGTATAACGCGCCGGAGATTTTGCCAAGCTGGCCTTTGTCGAGGTCGCCTTGCACAAGCTTGGGCGCATTCTTAATCACAGCGGCCGAAAATTCGTCGCGGCAAAGCCTTTCGGCGAGGTCGGTAAGGAATATCGCAAGCATGCGGCGCTCCTTGGACTTGACCTTGTCGATTTGTTCGAAAATCCCATAGGACTTGCTGTCGCGAAAGGCCTGTTCGAAAAGGTGGGCGTCCTCCTCGTTGACCTCCATGGCATTGGGGACGGCGAAAGAATTTGCCCGCATTGATGCAAGAAAAGCGTCGATATCCTTGCTTATGTCCTTCTTCTTGGGCGCGGCGCGCTTGGATTTGGGCTTCTTGGATTCTTCTTTCTTCGTCGAAATGGCGTCCCAGGTTGCGGAATCGAAAAGGTTGATTTCCTGCGACACAGCGGGTTTGGTGGGTTTGGCATTTTTGTCGACAAGTTTGGCTACGAGCTCGAGCCTTTTGGCGTCGTCGGCCTCCCTTTGGACGGTGGCCTCGGGGCTGGAACTACGCATAGCGATAAAGGCTTTTTTAACTTCGCCCGATTTTTTGGTCTTGCTCTTCATAGGGTGGAATATTACGGATTTTCCACCATAAAGTCAAGTAAATCCCGAATACTACCAGAATTTCAGGAAATTCAGCACGTTGAACTTCGCGCGTTTCGGTATGAAGAGCTTGTTGCAATGCGGACAGCGCTCGACAAGGCCGGTTATCGTCTTGGCGATCTTGAACGCAAGGATTATCGGAACCAACGTTATGATGGCGACGATCACGATCAGCGCAATCTTTATCCAGGTCCAGTAGGCCTTGATGTAATCCATCATGTGGCGGATGCCAAGGGTTTGCGTGCCCTGGAATTCGGCATAGATCGACTCGAGGTTTTTCTCGGCCGCGCCCGTAAGACCGTATTGGTTGGCGACAAGGCGTTTGAAGTTGGCGTCGGACAGGTTCAGCGCGCTCTGCATATGGCCGTGGCCGAAGGCGGTGATCTCGTCGTGCAAAGCTTTGTTGAAATCGGTGGCGAGCGTCGATGCAGCGTCGGAGACTGCGGACTTCACCCTGTCGTTAACGCCGGCGACTTCGTTTCGGATGCGGGTTGTTTTGTTCGAGATGTCGGCGGCGCGGGCGGCGAAGGCGGTCGCCTTGTTCGTTGCCTGGCTTGAAATGTCGGAAATGCGTTTGCTTACGTTGGCAAGTCCGGCCATCGGATCGGCGGGAGCCTTGACCCCCACGTTCCTTAGGAGCCCGGAGGCGGTCGCCACTTTCACCGAATTGGCGGAACCTATGGCCGAGTCGATCTGACGCTTCACGTCGGCGATTTGCTTGGCAAGGTCGTTCGCCTGCTTCGATATATCGTCGACTTCTTTGGTGGCGGAATCAAGGCTTGAAACAAGCGAATCGGCGTTGATGGTCGGCACCTTGATCTTGGATGTAAGCTTGTTGATGTCCATTCTTTTGGTGAGGCGATCGCGGAGCTCGTCGTATTGGGACAGAAGATATTTGTTCGCCTCGTATACACCTCGGACGACAAGGTATTTCTGGAGCGTTTCGGATTTCATGAAGGTGATATACGTCGCGGGAACAGCGACAAGCATGAACCAGAAAAACGAGAAGATAAACGCTATTTTCTTGCTTGTGGATTTGGTGTTGAGGAGCTTGTATTCCTCGCCCGATTTCACAGTCTTAACGGTCATTTTTGACTCCCTTCAGATATTGTTGTTTCTTTTTCATGAATCCCATCGCGGTCAGCGGGATCGAGGCGATGTATAGCGCGCCCACAACCACCAACGCATACCAAAAATAAAGAACGCTTGAAAGGATCAGTAAGAGCATAGCTATAAGCGCGAAGGGAGCCAACGCCTTGTCGATATGAACCTTTTTCAAGGAGAGGGTCGGCACGCGGCTTACAAGCATAAGCGCGATGAAAAGCATCAGCGCGGCACAGAAACGCGGATCCGAGAACAACGCTTCGCCAGTCGTCCTATAGAGCGCTATGGGCATTAGGGCGAGCAAGCCCCCCGCCGGCGCGGGAATTCCGGTGAAGTAATTGTCCCAATATGCGGGAGCCTTCGCGCTGTCCGTCATAACATTGAAACGCGCGAGGCGGAGCGTTATGCACGCCGCGAATATTATGCTTATCGCCCAGCCGAGCGAGCCGATCTGATATGTAGACCAAAAGAAGATTATTATCGCGGGCGCGACGCCGAAGCTTGTGTTGTCGGCAAGGGAATCAAGCTCGCCGCCGAACTTGGACGTCGATTTGAAAGCCCTTGCAAGCCGGCCGTCAAGGCCGTCGCAAACCGTCGCAAAAACCATAAGCACCATAGCCTTGGCGAACTGACCCTGTATCGCCGCAAGGATCGCCGTCATCGAAAGCGCTACGGAAATAAGCGTGATAAGCGACGGAAGGATATAGCCGATGGATAAAAGCTTCGACTTCTGCTTTTTGGGCGAGGCGGTTTTGGCGGAGATTTTCTTTTTCTTGACGGGCATTATTTCTTCCTTTTTCCAGCGAGCGTAGCGAAGCTGCGCGCACCACGCCGCCCCCACGCTGTGCGTGCGCGCCCTTTGGGCTTACCGCCCTGCCTTGCCTCGCCGGAACTAAACCTTAGTTCCGACACTGAATCAGCGTTATGTTTAAGGTTGGATTCCGGGTCAAGCCCGGAATGACAGGGTGAAGGCGGGTCGGCGTGGTTTGCT
>WQWV01000056.1 GCA_009785175.1 Alphaproteobacteria bacterium | reverse complement strand
CATGTTGTCGTTTCCTTTGCCAAAGGCTCGCATACCGCCAAGGATATGTTCAGCAAGGGCGCGACGACCATCTTGACCGTGATTAAGATCTAGTCTGTATCCACGCAAAACATTGAACTCCCCCTCCGCAAGATGGGGGAGTTTTTTAAGGAGTGGCACAGTTGACGTTGATTAAATCAAGACAAAATTCCCTTCGATTTCTTCGCAATAAATACTTGTATTCTTCTCAAAATATGCTACAATTAACGCAGGGAAAAGGTGTGAAAATGCTTAAAAGTAAATCATTCGTTATTGCGATTCTCGCGATTTTTGGTCTTGGTTTCATAGCCGAGGAAGTATTGGCGCAAACCCGTCAGCCCGTGCGCCAGGCGCCAGCCAAAGCCGGAGGGCAGCAGGCTCGTCGCCCCGCGAATGCCAAAGCCGGAGGGCAGCAGGCTCGTCGCCCCAATAACCAAAATCAAAAACGCGGCGGCAATGCACAGCGTCAGCGCAGGACAGCCCGCGGCGCAACAGCTCCGGCAACCGGCGGAGGAATAAGCGACGCCACATGGCAGCTTCAACTTGCCAGCGCCCAGATGATTGAAGGCAACCGGCCCGGCGCCACCGGCCTCTATTTCGGCCAAACCAACACCACGCCCATAAACGGCCAGCATGTGGGCAACACCTTCTGGTGCGGGCATAATAACTCGAGCGCAAGCAACTGCTTCTATGACATGGGCTCGGGCCGGTTCGTTCTTGTTGCCACCGGCGGCCAGAGGATCAACCTTCCCTCGAACAACCGCCCGACCGCAAGGATAAGGATCGCGGGCGGCTCGCAACCGTTTACCGGCGAAGTTTTCGGCGGCACCGTAATCCGCTGTCCCGACGGAGCGAATTGCGATATAGCACAGGGCGCCACCGGCAATAGATGGGTAAGGATGGCGGCCTCGGGCGAATCCTTCATCGTCCCCTCGCCGCACACCGCGTTCCATAACACCGAGCTTGTCCCCGTCCGCTTCGGCAACCCGTCCGAGCACCGCTTCATAACGCTAAGGGTTCCAGTGAACCACGACGTCATGTGCCGCGTGAACGACTTCGGCATGGATCTTGGCGTAGTCAACGCCGGATGCTATGACCAGAATAATACACGTATCGTCTCCCCTCATACGGCGTTCTCGGTATCGACAAGCTCGCCCGGCGCCGCCAAGCCGCAAGCGGTTCAATAGCTTTTCTTAAATCCAATGCCACCGAACAATCGGGGGTTTTTTCCATTGACACGCCGCCCCCGCGCGCCTATAATCTCCACGTCAAAATTCAACTTACAAAAGGAAAATCAACATGCTGCCGACCAAAGATAAAGTAAAGGGCTTGAAACACGAACTGTTCTTCGAAGTCCCCGCACCCGAATACGAGCGCGCGCTCTCCTCCGAACTCGCCGAATTCCAAAAAACCTATGAAACCAAAGGGTTCAGGAAGGGCTGCGTTCCCTTGAATGTCATCAAGCAAAAATACCCCGGCGCGTTCGAGAACGAGGTCATCACCCGCCTTGTCAACGAATCTGTGCGCGAATATTGCGACGCGAAGAAACTTACGCCCGCCATCCGCCCCAATGTTGATGTCGAGGATATGAAAGAGGGCCAGCCCGTCAAATTCACCGTCGTTCTCGAGGTTCTGCCGACCATAAAGCCCGTCGAGCTTGAGAAACTTTCCATCGACCGCCCGACGGCCAAACCGTCCGACAAGGATATCGACGAAGCGATAAAGAACATCGCCACCTCGCGTGCCAGCTCGGAAAAAATAACCGAAGATAGGAAAACGAAGAAAGGCGACGTGGCGGTCATCGACTTCGAGGGCTTCGTCGATGGCGTTGCTTTCGAAGGCGGCAAGGGCGAAAACCACCCGCTTGAACTCGGCTCGAACCAATTTATTCCCGGCTTCGAGGATCAGGTTATCGGACACAAGGCCGGCTCCTCAATCGAGGTAAATGTCCCGTTCCCCAAAGATTACGGCCACGCGGCACTCGCCGGCAAGAAGGCGCTCTTCAAGGTCAAGATCAACGAAATCCGCGAACGCAAAATCCCCGCCATCAACGACGAATTCGCCAAAGAACTCAAACGCGAAAACCTAGCCGACCTTAAGAAGTATGTTGGCGAACTCTTGGCCCAAAACTATGTCCAAACCTCGACCGCGCTTGCTAGGGCCCGCATGCTCGACGCTCTTGCCAAAGAGAAGGTCGAGCTGCCCGAAGGCCTTGTCGATCGCGAAGTCGATTACATGTGGCAAAACGCGAACGCCCGCCGCGATGTGTCCAAACTGACCGAAAAGGAAATCGAAAAAGAGAAGAAGCCGCTTTACGACGACGCCGAACGCCGCGTCAAACTTGGCCTCCTCTTGGCCGAAATCGGCAAGCTGAATTCCATCTCCGCCTCCGACGAGGAAGTGCAGCAGGCCATATTCCAAGAGGCCATGCGCCACGGCCAACAGATGATGCAGGTCGTCGAATACTACAAGAAGAACAAGGACGCCGCCGAAATGATCCGCGCCGGCATCTTCGAGGACAAGACGCTCGACTTCATAATATCCAAGGCCAAGGTCAAGGAGCGTGAAATGAAGCCCGACGAACTAATGAAACTCGCTCGTGAACTGAAATAGGAGGCACTATGTTCAAAAAAATCTTAACCGCCGCGCTTTGCGCTTTCTCGATCGGAGCCTGCGCCGAACCCCGCGCCGCCAAAATCGGCGACATCGCCACCATCGACTTCGCCGGCTTTATTGATGGCGTTCAGTTCGAGGGCGGCACCGCCAAGGCCTACGACCTCAAACTCGGCTCGGGACAATTTATCCCCGGCTTTGAGGAGCAGATAGTCGGCCGCAAGCCCGGCGAGGAATTCGACGTCAACATCACCTTCCCGATGGCCTACCACCCGCAATTCGCCGGCAAGGACGCGGTGTTCAAGATACGGCTTATAAGGTTGAGATAGGACACGCATGTCCCCCACCGAAATAATATCCGCCGGAGGAGTGGTGGCCGCTCCCGCCGGCACTGTCTTCGGCCTTTTCGCCGACCCGTTCAATGCGACAGCCGTGGAAAAAATCTTCGCGCTCAAGGGACGTGAACATGCGAAAACCCTACTCTTAAACGCCTGCGACGTCAAAGCATTATCCGCCATCGCGGTTCTTTCCGAAGCAGAAGAAAAGATTTTAATATCTTATGACATCACTTTGATACTAAGTGCGAAGCCCGGAAACAAACTTGCCCCCGGCATAGTTCGCGGCGGTGAAATAGGCGTCCGAATCCCGCGCGAACCGGCGCTTCGCGAATTGCTTGCCGCCCATCCGATTTTAACCTCGACAAGCGCGAACCAAGCCGGAGCCGCACCCGCCATGACCGCGCGCGAGGCCGCCGCGATTTTCCCTACACTAGCAGTAATAGAAGAAATCGTCCCGCAAACCGGCACCCCCTCGACCATCGCGAAAATCATAAACGGCAAAGTCGAGATTCTGCGCCAAGGCTCTGTCGATGCGAATAAGATAGAATTCATCCTTGATTTTGAATCAAACAAATAATAAACTAGTCTTTGCGAAGCGGCATTTTATAAGCGTAGCAAAGACAAAGCTTTCTCTAATCAAAAGTATTTTTGACGAGCGGGGCGAGGAGAATAACTTTTGATTAATACAACTAAACCCAT
>WQWV01000055.1 GCA_009785175.1 Alphaproteobacteria bacterium | reverse complement strand
GTTTTCGCGCGCGTATTTAGCGGCGGCGATTTTGCCCTCGATCCCGCGATTGCCGAAACCGCCGGGGACGATTATGGCGTCAAGGTTTTTAAGGCGCCCGGCGACTTCGGCGTCGGACAATCCCTCGAGCGTTTCCGAGCTGATCCAGTCGATTTCGACCTTCGCGCCGTTTGCTATGCCGGCGTGATCTATCGCCTCGACCACGGATTTGTAAGCGTCGGCAAGAGATGCGTATTTCGCGATCATACCCACGGTGATTTTCCGATCGAGCTTGCCGCATTGCTCGACGACCTTCTCCCATATCGATAGGTCGGACGGGAGCGGATCGGCGATACCGAAGTGGGCGAGTATGCGCTCGTCTAGCTTTTCGGCGCGATAGATAAGCGGGAGTTCGTAAATATTCTTGACATCGGGCGCGGAAATCACGTCCTCCTTGTCCACATTACAGAACATGGATATTTTCTTTTTTTCCGCAAGCGGGATTTTGTTTTCCGAGCGGCAGAGGATAATGTCGGCGGCAAGCCCCCGCTCTTGCAACATGCGGACGGACTGCTGTGTGGGTTTGGTTTTTATCTCGCCCGAGGGTTTGAAGAACGGGACGTAGGTAAGGTGGATCAAAAGCGCGTTGTCGCGGCCGATTTTAGATATGAGCTGGCGCACAGCCTCGGTGAAAATAAAGCCCTCGTCCTCGCCGACCGTGCCGCCGACCTCATAGATTATAAAATCCTCGTCCTTGATGTCGGATTTGATGAAGTCCTTCACCTCGTTCGTGATTTCGGGGATAAGCTGGATGTTGCGGCCGCCGTAGCCCCCTTGGCGTTCGCGGTTCAGCACGTTCCAGTAGATGCGACCGCTTGAAATCGAATCGTGGTGCGTGCAGATGTTGTCGGCATAGCGCTCGTAATGGCCTACGTCAAGGTCGGTTTCCGCGCCGTCGTCGGTCACGAATACCTCTCCGTGTTGATATGGTGATAGCGTTCCGGGATCGATGTTAAGATAGGGATCCATCTTGCGGTTTCTGACCTTGAACCCACGGGCCTTTAGAAGCGCGGCTATGGTCGCCGAGGCTACGCCTTTGCCGAGGCTTGAGATAACTCCGCCTGTGATGAATATGAATTTTGCCATGGGGACTCCGTTTTTTCTTAACGGAATTATTTTATAGCGTTTTTTCCGGACAAGCGCAAGGGAAAAATATATTTTTATAACTTAGAACATAATCTAAACCTAACCTGACGGGTCAGCTAGCTAGGCAGGAACTGCCGCAGCGACGCCGGGCCCCATAAGGGGAGATTTATAGCTACGCGTTTACGCGCTCCCCCCCCTTAATAAAGCTAAATATAGAATCTGCCCAAAAAAGCCAAGAGCAGTTGGCTTTTGTGTGGGCGAGCTTGCCTTGGGCTCGCGGGGAAGTCTTAACGCTCTTTGTTAAATATCGGCGCGATGGGAAGAAGTATGCTTGCGTCGAATTTGCATTTGGTCCTATGGCTTATAGTCGCGTATTCCAAAAGCTCCGCCGCGCTATATTGCCGCGCAACCTCAAGCGCCTGTGCGGCATGATGAATAATGAAAGCCTTGATCCACAACCTCCAATATGCCGTATCGTCGTCGTGGCAGCAATGCGTCGGATCGAAGAAAAGCCAGAGGCCGTTCTCGGGGCATCTTTCGTTTATATAAACCGTGAAAGGAAAAAGCACGCAATCGAGCGGCCGGTAGTAATATATCGTGCAGCCCTTTTCACCCAAAAGAGAACAGGAGCCGTCGTCCCTTATCGCCGGGTGATAGAAACTTCCCTTCATCGCCGCAAGCAGGGAATCGAAATGAGCGTGCTGCCAATTTTTTTTCGGAAGGCGCGATTTGTATTCCTTCGCCGCCGCGATAAGCTCCGGGTCGCCGATGCGGTCGAATTGCGACTCGTCAATGCTATAGGCGGTTTTAATCTTTTCGAGTTCGGATTTGGCAAACACGGGCGCACCGATGACGTCGAACTTGGCACAGCAACCGCCGGTGGTGCAGTCTTTGCAAGGTTCGAAGTTGGTATCGGCTATCTTCATAGGCACAATTTACCCTCTGGTCTTTGTCCTATATGGGCAGAAGTCGCACATCTCGCTTATGCGTTGATAGAACACCTCCTGCTCCGCGGCGGGTTTTTTCCAAAGGTGTTTGAACAAGTATTTGAACACAAGATACATTTTCGACGCGCCTTCGTGCGTAAAGTTCACGCTGCTGCTTTCCATCTTGTTGCTTTCATGCGCTATGACGGCCATATCGGAAGCGGTCCTTGCGCCGCATCTTTTCTTTTCCCAGGCGTGCTTTTCGCATTTCGGGGTAAAGCCGCTCATGGTGGTGCCGTTGGTATGAAGTTCTATGAGAGGCGGCAGCTTTGAATTCGTCTTGAATCGGTGGCCGGAGCCCCTGTTGAAATTGACCCAACTTATATCCAACTGGCCGGCGACCACCCCAACCATGTAGTTATGGAGTTCGCTCAGGAACGTATTGCCCTCGACCGTTTGAGATTTGCATGTGCGAATAAGGCCGGCAATGCCATTTTCGACGACTACGGCCTTGTCCTCGAACTCACCGCTGTACTTTCTGAAATTATACGCCATGTCCGCCATGTTAACCACCTGGGTCAGGTTGAATGCTTCCTCGGCCAAATCGTCCGAGAGCGGGCGGCCGTTCAACATGCCTTCGTATTTGGCGAGACCGTCTACCAGGTATCTGGATACCATCATGTTTCCGCCTTCGGACGAATACTTCCGTTCGGATTCACGAGCGGGAGTTTCCTCTTTGGTGAAATATATCCTTAGGACTTCGACTATGCGTCCGATGTGCCTAATATCCGCTTCGTTGAAAGCTTTGGCTCTTATAGGGGCGACGGGAGCGGCGGGGGCTTCGACTAAGTACATTTTTATGCCTTTGTGTTCGGTTATATATGGACTAAAATACCCCCCCCCCGGAAGATTTTGTCAAGTGGAAAGTTTAATTAAAATTATACCGCGAGCTGCGCAAGCACTCGCGTCGCCGCACGAAGGCAACTGGCGTTGCGTTCGCTAGGCAAATTAAACACAGTGTTATTTTTGCGGGACGCCTAAAGGCGTAGCTTGAAATCCCCTCTGGCGGAGTCCTTGCTCTCGTTGCCTCGAGCTGTCCACCAGATGGGATTTGGGTAATGACGGGAGGGGCGAAGCCTACTTATCTAACCTTGCCGAATTTCGTGCGATAAGGACAGGAATGGCACACGACATGGATACGGCGGCGGAGTGCATGCTGCTTCGAGTTAGGTTTGTCCCAAACATGTTTGAATTTGTATTCGAACGACTGATTGCCGTCGGATTGCAAGCCGGTTTCGACCGTATTGCCGGGATGAAATTTGATTTCGGTGTCGGCGATATGCCTTGCGCCGCATTCGCCCTTTTTCCAAAAGTGGAAGTCGCAGCCCTTTAACACCGGATAAGATGCGGTGTGGCCGATGTCGATTTCGACAGAGGGATTTCTTTGTTGCTTCTTGCGCGATTTGGACTTCTGCAAATTCGAATCCTGGCGATTCTTTTCGAACCACTCGCGCTTTTCGCTACCGCGTTCCATAAATAACACGTGGCGGAAAAGGCTTAGCATCATTTCGCGCGAGGCCGGCGCCATCTTTTTTGCATGGCCATCAAGAACGAAGCTCATATAGTCGTTAAGCTTTTTATAATCCCTTGGCTTGGTATTCAGCTCGCGATCGACGTTGGTGATAAATGCGACAAGTTCGCGGACTTCGGCGGCGACGCCGGGGGCTATGTCTTTGCCGTTAAAGTCGCCGGTGGTGATGCCGGCATCGACCGCGTGGGAAAGACGAAGCTCGTCTGGATAGGTAGAAACATACGCATACTCGGCGTGAACTTTTATACCGTCCGGGTCGGTGATTTTAAGGAGCTCGATGATTTGTTTGAGAGAGTTGATCTGCTTGTCGGTCAAAATTCGCATTTGCTTTTTCCTTTTGTTGATAGTCGCGTGATTGCGTTCGTCTAGACATAACTTACCCCCCCCCGGAAGATTTTGTCAATAGCTTTTTTCGAGTCCTTTAGTTTTTAGAGTAAATCCCTTGCAACCTTGCTAGGCGCGCCTGACTGCTTACGGCTAACAACGCCGTTTGCAGGGTGCTTATACGCTTGGGTTCAAGGGGAAAATTAAGCATACTGTGTCCGCGCGC
>WQWV01000054.1 GCA_009785175.1 Alphaproteobacteria bacterium | reverse complement strand
TCAAAAGTTATGGGATTTTTAGCTCAAAAAGGATTTCCCGCAGAGCAGAAACTTCCCTAAGCAGCAGCGCAGCGGGGACCCGTTGTAGAAGATTTATAGCTACGCCTTTAGGCGCGCGCATAAAATATAACACTATTTATATTTGCCTACAAACGCCACAGAGGTGGCCTTGTTGAGGCGGCGCGAATGCTGGCGCAGTTCGCGGTAGAGAGTTTTCGCTTGACAAAACGCGGGGGGGGGTAGAATGCCTTTTGTCTATCGATAAAAACAACAAAAAAAAAGGACAAAATTATGAACAGCATCTACGGCAAAAAAAAATCCGCCGAATTATTTTATTTCACAGCTGGCCTCGAACAGGCCGTAAAAGCCGATCCCGAAGGCGCCAAGGAACTTGGTGATAACGCTGAGCTTATCGCCGGCGCGGGCTTGCTTGCGTCATCTTTGGGAACTATCGTCAAGAGCTTGGCCGGCTACCTTCCATATAAGCTTGGTAAAAAGATACTTTTTGTTGCGGCCATATCGTTCCTTACGGTTGCCGCACAGGAGAAAATGGATATGGTCGCTCTTCTCGAGATTATAAAAAAGACCGCAATAACCGGCGCAGTCATGATTGCCGGCGGCATAGTGATAGGATTTCCTATACAACTTATTCAGAACAAGGTGAGTGGCCTTATGAAAGATAGCGTGGGCTTGAACGCATTCAATTTCCTGGTGCTTTATCCCGAGCTAAGGAAAATCTTTGGTAATGACATAACAAAGGTGTCGAACCTTGTCCAAGAGGATAACGCCAAGAAAGTTTCGGACGCAAATCAAAGGGCCGCGAAACATAGGTAGTTGAAAGTCTTTCTAAGCTGCCTTGCTCGCCGCGACTTTGCGCGTCTTCAAATACGCATCGACCGAGCGGTAAATGGATTTATAATCCTTGGCGTCCGCGACCATGGCAAGCTGCGCCTTGGCAGTTTTTTGTTTATTTATAAACTTCAAAAGCTCGCCCATAGCCTCTTCGCCCGCACCCGGCACAGCCTCGGACCCGATAAGCATTCCGTCCACCGGCACCGGCGAGAAGAAAGTCCAGTCGCCCTTTTTCGCATCGGGATAAAGCGACACGTATCCCATCGCCTCGACGCGGCGCATAAGGACTTGCATTGCGATCCACGCGCCGAATCCGACGCCGGCAAGCCATAGGCCGCTTGCGTTTTCAAGACGCGCTTGAAGCCAGTCGATCGCGGCCGATGCTTCGGTAAGTTCCGCCTCGCCCTTTTCCATGTCTGGGCGCTTGTCATCCGATGGATTGAAGTTGAATCGCATGACGGAAAATCCGTTCTGTGCGAACGCCAAGAAAAGCGTGGCCACGGCCATGTCCTTCATGTTTCCGCCGGCCTCAAGCGCGTCGTGGAACACGAAAGCGATCGGCGCGTCCGGGTTGTCGTTCTTGTGAAAGTTTGCGACAATCCTTCCGCTTGCGACGTTGAAAGTAATATCCATTTTCTCTCCGTTCCCCCTTCCTTCGTCATACCGGGCTTGACCCGGGATCCAGTCAATATGGATTCCGCATCAAGTGCGGAATGACGACTGGGGTTTCTCTCTCGCGCATATTATACGATATTCGTCCAGCAAAGGGAATACTTTTTTTCGCCCCGCATAGCGAAAGGAAATATTACCGCCTAAGCGAGCTTGCCTTCGCGCGGCCTATATGTTATAATCAACACCGGAGGAAATCAGGGGGAATGGCCAGCCATAAGTATAAGGTTTTACCGGGACGTTCGTATCCGCTTGGTGCGACGTATGTCGATGGCGGCGTGAACTTCGCGCTTTATTCTTCGACCGCGCAAAAGGTGGAGCTTTGTCTTTTCGGCCCCGACGGTAAAGAAGAGGTTCGGCTCGAAGTCCCCGAATACACCGACGAAGTTTTCAACTGCTTTATTCCCGGATTACAGCCGGGGCAGCTTTATGGCTATAGGGTCTACGGCCCCTACGACCCGCAAAACGGCCTGCGCTTCAACCATAACAAATTACTCATCGACCCGTATGCCAAGGCGTTTTATGGCAAGGTGATTTGGTCGACCGCGCTTTTCGGATACAAGGTCGGCGACAAGCTCGAAGACCTTTCGTTCGATCGCCAGGACTCCGCGCCTTATATGCCCAAATGCGTGGTTGTGCCAAGCTTCAGCCTAAGGAAGGAAAAGCCCCGCACGCGCCGCACCAACTCGATTATTTACGAGGTCCACGTCAAGGGCGCGACCAAGCTTCACCCCAAAGTCCCCGAAAAAATCCGCGGCACGTTCAAGGGGCTCGCGGATAAACACCTTATTAAATATTATCAGGAGTTGGGGATCACCGCGCTGGAATTGCTACCGGTTCAAAGCTTCTTCATGGGCTCGATGCCCGAGGCCAACGGCCTGTATAATTACTGGGGCTATAACACGGTGAATTTTTTCACGCCCGAGCCGGCGTATTTAGGATCCAAGGATATACAGGAGTTCCGCGATTTTGTCGACGCATACCACGCCGCCGGTATCGAAATCTTCCTTGATGTAGTGTATAACCATACCGCCGAGGGCTCGCACCTTGGCCCCACGCTTTCGTTCCGCGGCATAGACAACGAAAGTTATTACAAACTTATGCCGTCGAACAAGCGGTATTATTACGATTCTACCGGAGTGGGCAACACGTTCAACATGGACCACCCCAAGGCAACCGAAATCGTTATGGACTCGCTAAGATATTGGGTCAAGGAAATGGGAGTCGACGGTTTCCGCTTCGACCTTGCCGTATCGCTTGGCCGCACCGACGCGGGATTCATGCAACGTTCGAGTTTCTATAACGCCGCCGGCCAGGACCCGACGCTGCAACAGATTAAGAAAATAGCCGAGCCGTGGGACATCGGCATGGGCGGCTATCAGCTTGGCAACTTTCCCGCCGGGTGGAGCGAGTGGAACGGCCTATATCGCGATTCCGTCCGCAAATTCTGGCGCGGGGATTCGTATATGCTTGGCAAGATGGCCAACGCCTTTTCCGGCTCGTCGAACTTGTTCGAACGGCGCGGCCGCCGCCCGTGGGCAAGCGTGAATTTCATCACCTCGCACGACGGCTTTA
The DNA here is from genome assembly GCA_009785175.1 of Alphaproteobacteria bacterium. Lineage (GTDB taxonomy): Bacteria > Pseudomonadota > Alphaproteobacteria > Rs-D84 > CACZYB01 > WQWV01. Next base: position 1,126 of record WQWV01000054.1, on the reverse strand, counting down.
CTCTTCACGATTTGGTTTCCTATAACCACAAGCACAATACCGCGAACGGCGAGCATAACCGCGACGGCGATAATAATAACAATTCCTATAACCATGGGCACGAGGGGCCGACGGACAATCCGAAGGTCAACGCGGTAAGGCGCCGACAGATCAAGAATATGCTTGCTACTAATATATTAAGTCAGGGGCTGCCTATGCTGCTTGGCGGCGACGAGCTTGGCCGCTCGCAAAATGGCAATAACAATACTTACTCCCAGGATAATAAATTGAATTGGATCGATTGGGAGCATGCCGCCAAGGACACCGATATTTTGAATTTCACGAAAAAGGTTATCGCGATACGAAAGAACCACACCGTCTTCCGCCGCTCGCATTTCTTCCGTGGTGCTCTTGACGATACGACGGGCAAGAAGGACATAGTCTGGCTTAACAAGCGCGGCGAGGAAATGACGCACAACGATTGGAACGACGAGCATAATCGCACGCTGGTCTTCCGTCTTTCGGGCGACAACGGCGATATGTTCCACACGGACAAGTCCGGCGTGGCCGAAAAGCCCGACAACGATTTCTATATCATAATGAACGCGAACGACCGCGAGGTCAAAATCGACGCCCCCGTCGGCGAATGGAATTTGGTCTTTGATACGTCGGACGCGATCCGGGTCGAGGATTCGTTTGTGCATGTGCCGCCTAAAACTTTCGTATTGTTTGAGCAGAAGTAAATAGGCCACACGCAAGCCCCGGGCAAGCGGACGTTGGCCGCCGGCTAGCGCGCATACGCTATATGCGCAACAAAAAATCCCCCCCCCCGTCATACCGGGCAACGACCCGGTATCCAGTGAAGGATATATAAGCCTCCAGCGAGCTTGCGAGCTGCGCGCATGACCGCCGCCCCCACGCCGTAAGTCCTCCCGAAGCTTTAGCGAAGGGGGAAGGCATGCGCGCTCTTTGCGAGCGCTTCCGCCAGCTCGGCGTTCATGGCTTGCTTAGCGATCATTTCCTTCCTCTGTCATTACCCGGTTCGACCGGGTAATCCAGTGAAGGATAATGAAGCATTAAGCCCGCCGCAGGCGGCGCGCTCGCCCATCCCCCGGCGCAGCGCGCAAACACAACTACGCTTGCTTCG
>WQWV01000053.1 GCA_009785175.1 Alphaproteobacteria bacterium | reverse complement strand
ATTACCCGGCTCGACCGGGTAATCCAGTGAAGTATATAGAAGCCTCCAGCGAGCTTGCTCGCTTCGCGCATGACCGCCGCCCCCACGCTGTGCGTGCGCGACTATGTCGCTTCCGCCCTGCCGGCGGTTGAGGCCTTGCTCTTGACCTAAATTTGTGTTATACTAATTTCATGCGAGGGACATACACTTCCGCTATAGCAATCGCCTTCGCGCTTACATGCGCGCCCGATTCGCACGCCCAGCGCTCTCAGACGCGACGAGCCGCAACCGAGCGCACTGCGCCCGCACCGAAAGTTGCGCCCGATGCCGCCGCAACCGCGAACAATCATGTCGCCCATGCCGAACGCGCGCTTGACGCCGCCGAGGAACGCCGCGAGGCTGCGCTTGCCGAACGCGAGGAGCTCCTGGCTCAAATGGAAGCCCTGCGGCAAAAACAGGCGACCGACGAAGCCCTTGAACGCGCGCGCGAACGACTCTTGCACGACGAAGAAATGCGCCGCATAGCGGTATACGACCAGGCCGCAGCTCAACTTGAAAGAATCAAAAACAACAACGGTTGCAAGGCGCTTCCCGACACAATCTCGACGCTTGATAAATTGATAAAGGATACCGGCTGGGTCAAGGGTCTTGCCACCACAGGAGTTGTCGCTGGCGTTGCGGGCACCGGCGCAAACCTTGTGGGCATGGCCGCCGACAAAGGCTGGGAAACGCGCGAAAAAGGCTCCGGTCTTGTAAGCGCCACGAATAAAATCACTCATACGGCTAATATAGTAGGCACGGCCGCAAGCGCCGGCGCCATGGCCGCATCGTGGGGAAACGCTAAAAAAATCGAAGAGGTAGTGAATAGGATCAACGAGTGCCAGGCCTCGCTCCCGTCGCGAATCGATACCGAAGAGGAAGTCGATGAACTGCGCCCCGAGGTCGTGGACACACGTTTCAACGATTACAGGAACACAATCGCACTTTTACATGAAATCAAAAGGACTTGCACGTTTGACACAAACAAGCTTATGCAAGCGATCGGCGCGTCAAGTTGGAACACCGGCCTTGCCGGCACAGGCACGGTTATCGGCATCGGCGGCATAGCAAATACCATGGGCTATAACCCGATTCCGCATCAGAAAAGACAAATAGAAGAAAGAAAGGCCAGCGAAAAAAATAACGCCCCCACCTCACTTGAAAACGATAGGGAAAGAATGGTAGCAGAGCGCAAAGATTTGGATCTGACAACGGAACAAGGCCGATGGAATTATGACCGACTTGGACGTGAAATAGATACGGTCGATCAAAAAATAAAAACCTCCAAAGACGACAACAAGGGCAATATCCGCACACGCGGAAACATAACGGGCGTTGCGACAAATGTGGCCACGACGATCACAAGCGCGGTCGTAGCGTCAAGCGCCGGGGATATATTCTCGACTCTGCGCCAGACGAAATCGAATCTCGAGGCCTGCACAAAATCCCTTGCCAAATCCCCGAACGAAATGCGCGAGTTTACTTTCCACTAACCCCTCTCGTCACCCCCCCCCGTCATTACCCGGCTTGCGTCATTCCTCCCGAAGCCCCCTCCCTGTCCTTCGAAGCTTTAGCGAAGAATGGAGATTGGCGAAGGGGTAAGGAGGGGGGGGGTATACCGAGCCCTTCAAATTTCATCACGCTATCATGATATCATGCTATCACGATAGCGTATTAGCATATTAATATGGTAAAACGCAATATTCACAAAGAAAATCCCCGGCTTGACCGGGTAATCCATTCAAGCATAAACCCAAATCCAATACGATGGACGGCTCGAGGCAACGAGAGCGAGGTTCCATGGGAATAGATTTGTAGCTAAGCGGCTATGCCGCGTCCGCCCCCCCTCTTTTTTATATAACACATATAGATTCTACCTTTGAAGGCCAAGAGCAGTTGGCGTTTATGAGGGGCGATGCGAGTGCTAATGCGACTCGCGAGGCATTGACCGACAAGAAAGAAACCCTAAATGACGGACAATAGGACAATGAAAAAAGATAATTTTCCGCTTGACACGAATCGGCAACAAGGGTATAATTTTACACTTTAATGAACAAAAGGTTGTAAATTGTACGAAATAAAACTAAATAAAAAACAACAGAATTTCTTTGATAAAAAGGCCGCGATAAAGGCCTCTTTAAGCACAAATGAACTTGAACTTTACAACGAATGTTGGAGCGCTGTGGGTTCCGCGCTTATCGCCGGTTGGATACAAAACTCCGACGACGTCATTAAAATAGTCGAGCAATTCCGCAACAAAAGCAAATCCCCGGCCCTATTCGACTTCATGTTAAAACAAATGAAACATACTCCGGCCATCGAAAAAGTCGAACAAAGGATAGCCGACACGATTTCCACCATCACCACGACAACCGCACATACCGTCAAAAAGGTAGTTTTTGCCGCCGCGACGCTTTAACGTCCCCGATTTGACATTCCCGGCACCTTACGCTATACTTGTCCGCCTATGAGAAACAAGCTAAGACGCATACGCGCCCATATCCGCTCGCGAATAAAAAGGATTGCGAAACCGCAGTTCTCGCCCGCGGACATGCTGCTACTTTGTTTGGCTGTTTTCTGCACCATCGCTGTTATATTGAACTTCACTTCTTTCCGTCTTAGCGGCAAATCCAGCCACGACAATATAATACAACTAAGCAACATGATGGACGATTTTGTGGGCAAGACCGAGGTCATGGAGCTAAGTGTCAACCGCGGCGACTCGCTTGCCGCCATACTTTCAAGGATCGGCATAGCCCCGGCGGATATCCATGCGGCAAGCCAGGCGATATCCCAATACATGCGCCTAAGGGACCTCCGCCCGAACCAGGATACGATCAATGTCCACTATGTCCCGCTCGAAGACGATAAAAAAGAAATAAGAACCATAGAGATCGTCCGCTCGCCGATCCATAGGATCATCGCCACGCGCGAACCCGACGGGGCGTTCACCAGCACCCAGGAGCACCAAACGGCCTCGCTTAAACTTGTCCGCAAACAGGGCATGATAGACAAGAACCAAACGCTGATAGCCGTCGCGATGGACGCCAAAATTCCGTATAATATTATAGATCGCTTTTACGATGTCTTCAGCTTCGACGTCGACTTCGAACGCGACATCCACCCCGGCACTACGTTTTCCGTTCTATATCAGGAAAAGTATACCGCCGACGGCCAATACATCGGCCCCGGCGATTTGATTCACGCGACCTTTACGCCGAATGCCCGCCGCGGCACGTTGAAACTTTATAGGTTTATAGACGAGCGCGGCAATCCCGGCTTTTTCAACGAGAAGGCCGAGTCGGCCACCAAAACGCTAAAGCGCACGCCGATCAACGCGGCAAGGCTGTCGTCCCGTTTCGGCATGCGCCGCCACCCTGTGCTTGGCTTCTCGCGCCATCACGCGGGCGTAGACTTCGCCGCACCCGCCGGCACACCGATTCCAGCGGCAGGATCCGGCACGATAACCTTCCGCGGCTGGAAGCCCGGCTATGGAAATTATATAAGCATACGACACAACTCGACATATTCCACTGCATACGCGCACCTAAAATCCTTCCGCCCCGGCCAACGCGTTGGCACCCATGTGAACCAGGGCACGATAATAGGCTATGTCGGCAACACGGGCATTTCGACTGGGCCGCACCTGCACTATGAAATAATAAAAGGTGGTGTCCAGGTCAACCCGCTGACCGTTGTGCTTCCCTCGACGCAGCAGTTGTCCAAGACTGACACCGAGCGTTTCCACAAGGCGCGCGATACCATCGACCTGCAGTATCGGATACTCGAGGGCAACTACTTCTTCGGCGGGATTTAATAAAGCTTGTCATACCCGGCACTCCCCCCACCCGTCATTACCCGGCTTGCGTCAGTCCTCCCGAAGCTTTAGCGAAGGGGGAACCGGGGTAATCCAGTCCCCCCCCTGTCATTACCCGGCTCGACCGGGTAATCCAGTGAAGTATATAGAAGCCTCCAGCGAGCTTGCGAGCTACGCGCGCACCTTGAGCCTGTCCTCGCTGGTGCGGGGACCGCCCCCTTCGGACACGCCGCCCTGCTCGGCGTAGTGGCGCTAGGACGTGATGCGAGTGTGGCGACGGCGAGGCAAGTTTGGGGTAAATCAAACCTATGTTATAAACTGCGCGCGCCTAAAGGCGTAGCTTGAAATCCCCTCTGGCGGAACCTCGCTCTCGTTGCCTCGAGCTGTCCATAGGTATAGATTTGGGTTTATGCCGTCATTACCCGGCGCCTCTTCTCTCGTCATTACCCGCCCCTCCGTCATTACCCGGCTTGCGTCAGTCCTCCCGAAGCTTTAGCGAAGGGGGAACCGGGGTAATCCAGTCCCCTCTCTCGTCATTACCCGGCTCGACCGGGTAATCCAGTGAAGTATATAGAAGCCTCCAGCGAGCTTGCTCGCT
>WQWV01000052.1 GCA_009785175.1 Alphaproteobacteria bacterium | reverse complement strand
CCGGCGGTAGGCTTCCTTAATTTCCTTGGTCAGCTTCGCTTTTTTCGGTTCGGCGAAGAAATAGATGTCGTCGTAGTCGATGGGTGCGTAATCAAACACAGCCCAGTGCGGCTCGGTCATCGTTTGCCATTTTTTGAGTGCTGCGAGGCGGAAATCGAGTATGGTTTTCGGCTCGTCATTTTTTTTGGAAATATAGCGCACCACCGACTCGCTTATCCCCTTTTGCGAAATGCGCGAGGAGGCGATTTTCGGGTCGAAGCCGGCGGTGTAATCACTACGTTTCGGCATTTGCTAGGCCTTGGTTATGTGAACCTCTACGGCAGGTTTTTTATCAAGCGATTTGCGGACAACCTTGTTCACCGCAGAGATGGCCGCCTGTTTCGCAAGCTCGGTGTTTTTGATCAACTCGGCGGGCGAGATGGCCTTGATATTTTCCTTGATGCCGTTCGAGATCTGAGATTTGATGATGCCCGTCTGCTCGGTTTCGAACAATCCGTAGGAGGAGATTTCCGGCTTGCCGACAAGACCTTTTTTATCAAGTGTGAGGGATACGAAGACTATGCCGTTTTCGTTCATCTTGCGCCGGGCGGAGAACTCGCGCGATTCGGGATCGACGCGGCGGTTGCCGTCGAACGCGATCTCGCCGGTTTCGACAGTTTCCACGATCCGCGGCTGTTCGTCCGAGCCGTCGAAGACAACGAACTCGCCGTCCTTTAGGATCTTTTCCTTCAGGCCGCATTCCCATGCGATTTCGGCTACGGCCTTGGTCATCATCGGTTCGCCGTGAACGGGGATCACGAATCGCGGCTTGAGGAGATTCATTACCTCCTGGATCTCGTCGTGCGTGGCGTGGCCCGAGGCGTGGATATTCGGGTGGACAAGGTTGTTCATCACGTTGATCTTGCGCGCCGCGAAGGCGTTTTGCGCGGCAAAAATCGCGCGCTCGTTGCCGGGAATGACCCTTGACGAATAGATAACCGTGTCGCCCTCGTGAAGTTCGAGGTCGCGGTAGGTGCCGGAGGCTATGCGCGTCATGGTGGATCGCGGCTCGCCCTGTGTTCCGGTGCAAAGATAGATCACGGCGGAATCGGGGAGCTTGTTTTTCGCGGCGTCCTCGACGGCTATGTAATCGAAGTCCTTAAGGTAGCCAACCGATTTCGCGGCGGCGATGTTTTGGACAAGCGAGCGGCCCGCGACGACAAGTTCGCGACCAAGTTTTTGCGCTATCTTATATATAATCTGGATTCGCGCGATGTTGGTCGAGAAGCAGGTGATCACGATCTTGCCGGATTTGATGGCGGAAATTTCCTTCTCGAGCGCGGCGGCGGCGGTTTTATCCGATCGAACCTTGCCCCCGGGGACGCAGGCGTTGGTGGAGCCGGGCATGAGTGCGAGCACCCCCTCGGCGCCAAGTTCGGCAAGTTTGGCCAGGTCCATCGGCTCGTCAAGTTCGGGCGCGGGGTCAAGCGTGAAGTCGCCGGTGTGGACGATCATACCCTGTTCCGTCCTTAGGATTATGAAGTTGCTTTGCGGCGTCGAGTGGGTGGTCGGCATGAATTCGACATCAAACGCGCCAAGTTGGAAACGCTGGCCGTGCGGGTTGATCGAGTTAAGCGGAACTTTGCCGGTAAGGCCGCGCTCGTTTAGCATGTTTTTCAACATTGCGAGCGCGAACGGGGGGCCGTATATCGGACAGCGTATCTCGTTCCAGACTTCGGGAATCGCGGCGAAGTGGTCGTAGTGCGCGTGGGTTAGGAGGATTCCAAGGATTCGGCCTTTGATTTTCTTTAGGAACGACACGTCGGGGATAAGCTTGTCCGCGCCGGCTACGCGGTTGTTCGGAAATCCTATGCCCAGATCGACGATGAGCCAATCGCCACCGGTGCCGTAAAGATACATGTTGCAGCCGATTTCCTCCATGCCTCCAAGCGCGCCGAAATAAACTCCTGTGTCGTTTATGTCGGTGTTCATTTGAGAAAGCGCGGCGTTGATCTTGTCGCCGTTTTTAAGGGATTTGACGACGCTTACGTCCTTTTGCTCGAAGTGGGGCTTACCGCCGGACTTGCCGTGGCGTCCGCCGCCGCCTTTGCCTTTGCCGCCGCGGCGTTTCTTTTTGTTATGGTTGTCGCCAAGGGATTTGGGCGCCTGGCTCGCCTTCTTTTTCTTAAATATGTTAAACATTGCTTTCTTTCGTTTAGTGTTTTAGTAGTTTGTGTTATGGCGTTTTTTCGCTCCGCCCGAGCGGCCCGTTAAGGGACTTTGAAGAGTGGGGGTTTTATACACGTGAATATATTATATGCCTTAAGGCGATTGAATGCAAGGGGGAATTTGTCCCTAGGGTGAGCTGGCTTGCAGACGGGATAGTTAAATTAGTGGCCGAGTTTTTGAAGCTCCATTTGAACGGTAGTGGCAAGTTCCTCGGAGAATTTTTGGGTTAAAGAGCTTATATTTTCATTTATATCGCCCAAAGATTTCTTTGTTTCCTTCTTAAATCCGCCCAAATCTTGTTTTATAGCGAGTCCATCTTTCCTGACTCCCTCTACTTTATTATCTACACTTTCTATTCTATGATTCGCTGTGATTAGCCCTTGCTTTATAGCATCTGCATCTTGCTTTGCCCAACGCTGATTTTGCTCGGATATGTCCATTCTTTTGAAGAGTTTGGTTATAAGGTTTTTCATTCGACCTATATTGTTGCTCATTTTTTCAGATTTATTATAGCCCGACACTATTTTTTCACCTTGCTTTTCCAAGGTCCCAACTATAGTAGTAAAATTTTTATCATGCTGAGAGATACTTGCCTTAACTGTGGCCACATCGTCAGTTATACTTTTCAAGCTCACATCTATATTATCAAATCTTTTATCCATAGATTCCAATTTAACTTTAATTCCATGACGATGAATCATGCCGGTAATAATCGCAGTTATAGCGCTGCCCAGGCCCATTGCAACTAACCCGCCGACAATGGTTTTTATAATATCATTATATTGGCTTGCATTATTTACATGCTCTGCAACATTCACATGTTCAATCATAACTTTACTCCTATTTTCAACTTATAATTTATCTTATATATTATATTACATTATAGAACGTTATTTGAACAATGTCAAGTGGACTGGGCCTTTACCCAAACACTTTTTCGACCAGCGAGTCGGGGTCGAAGGCGCGGATATCGGCCATTTCTTCGCCGAAAGTTTCGTACATGACCTTGGCGTTATGCTTGTCCGCGAGGGTCAGGATAAACCCGCCTTTGGCCGTGCCTTCGGTCTTGGTCAGAACGATGCCGGTGATGTCGGCGGCGGCGGAAAATTGCTCGTATTGGGCAAGCGAATTTTGGCCTCCGTTAGCGTCGAGCACGAGTAGTGCCGCAAAGCCTGCGTCCGGATTTGCTTTACGTGCGGAACGAATAGTCTTTGCCAGCTGCTCCATTAGATTTTTATTGTCGGCAAGGCGGCCGGCGGTATCGATGAAGATAATATCGTCGCCGCGTTTTGTGGCCTCGACTACGCCTTCGAAAGCCAATCCCGAGGGGTCGGAATTCGGGGCGCTGATAAAGTTCGCGCCGGCACGTTTGGCCCAGTCGCCAAGCTGCTCGATAGCGCTTGCGCGGAAGGTGTCGGCGGCGATGATGGAAACCTTCTTGCCCTCTTTGATAAATTTGGCGGCGAGTTTGCCGGTCGAGGTCGTCTTGCCGTTGCCGTTTACTCCCACCATCGCGATAATGGTCGGTTTTTTCGTGAGGTTGAGGGTTGCTGCGGTCGGGCGGAGCAGGGCTTGCATTTTGACTTTGAGCGCTTCTTTGTCGGGCGATTTCAGTAGTTCCGTCGTGAGTGTCGGCGATATGTCCGAGGATATCAATATATCCTCAAGCTCGGCGGCGGTGGTCGCGTCTAGTTTCTTAGTTTTGAAAAATGATTTGAGTTTATCGAACATTGGGGTATTATATAGGCGACGGTATTTTTGGTCAAGTATAATGAAACTGCGCGCCGCAGGCGGCCAACGTCCGCTCGCCCACGGGCGTTGGCTCACACAGGTGTTCGCCCGCTCCGTAGCGGAGTTGTCCGCTGTATCCTAACTTTCCCCTTGAGTTTATATGCTGGTGCGCTATCATATCCTTATGAGTTCCAAATCAAGAAAAATTGTAGTTTTCGCCGGGCCGACGGCGTGCGGAAAGTCCGCGGCGGCACTTGATTTCGCGCGTGCAAATAATGGAGCTATCATCAACGCCGATTCGCAGCAGGTGTATGCCGAGGTGCCTTTGCTTAGCGCTGCTCCGTCTATGGCGGACCGGGAAAGCGTGCCGCATAAGCTTTATGGTTTTTTGCGTGGGGACGAGCAGCTTGACGTCGTGAAATGGTGCCGGCTTGCGGTCGCCGAGATCGAGGCGGCATGGGCGGCGCGACTTCAACCCGTGCTTGTCGGCGGGACGGGATTCTATCTTAAGGTTTTAATGGAAGGGGTCAGTCCGATACCGGCGGCGGAGTGGGCAGTGGGCGCGACGTATGAGGAGCTGCTTCAATGCGATCCAGAATCCGCTGTGCGGATAAATCCTTCGGATCGGCAGAGGATCGAGCGTGCGGTGGGTGTTTTTCGCTTGACCGGAAAGACTTTGTCCCACTTTCGTT
>WQWV01000051.1 GCA_009785175.1 Alphaproteobacteria bacterium | reverse complement strand
TAAACTAGTCTTTGCGAAGCGGCATTTTATAAGCGTAGCAAAGACAAAGCTTTCTCTAATCAAAAGTATTTTTGACGAGCGGGGCGAGGAGAATAACTTTTGATTAATACAACTAAACCCATCGCCGCAATCGTCCACGGCACGCTTGGCAGTCCCGAGGGCAACTGGTATCAATGGCTTGCCCGCAAGCTTGAAGAACAAGGCTTCGACGCCTACGTCCCGCGCTTCCCCACGCCCGAAAACCAAAATGTCGCATCGTGGTGCAAAGCGTTCGACGAGCAGGCGCCGCGTTTCAACGGCCAAACCGTGCTTGTCGGCCACTCCTTGGGCGCGGCATATTTGCTCCATGTCCTAGAAGTCCTTGACGAACCCGTCGCCGCGACAATACTTGTCGCACCATTCCTCGAGCGTCTTGGCCTCGAACCATACGACACCTGCAACGCCCCGTTCTTCAAGCCCGATTTCGACTGGGATAAAATCCGCAAGAACGCAGGCCGCCTCACGATTTTCGCAGGCGATGACGACCCCTACGTCCCGCTTGCCGTCTCGCAAAGATTCGCCGACTTCCTGAAAATCCCGCTGACCATAATAAAAAACGGCGGGCATATAAATTCCGAATCCGGATACACGACCTTCCCGCAAATTCTAGAAGTTATATGATAAAAATACCCGAAATAAAATTCGAGCTTTTAATAGATCATGCACGCATAGATGAATTTGCGGCCGTCGCCTGGCTCGCCCAGGGCGAAGGATCCGGTCTTGCGCCTACACCGAAATTCCTTGCCGAAATAAAAAGATATATCGACAACGCCAATTCGCCTGACCCGAAAATCACACGCGCCTCCGGCTTGGCGTTCGTCCTTACCGACGAAGATAAAATCATAGGCACGATTCTCGCCGACGAAGACAGGCATTTTGATAACGCCGCGCAGCTTAACGACTTGGCGGTCGTGCCCGAATATCGCGGCCGATTTCTTGGAAGAAAGCTGCTCCGCCACGCCTTTGTCGCCGTGAAAAAATATTCGGATTATGAATACGTCGTCGGCTCGACCGTCCTATCCGGCGCGTATTACGAGGCGTTGAAAATCCCGCATGTCGGCACGCTCGAAATTGATGGTTGCAAGCGTCGTTTCTATGGTGCTAAGATAGATTGAAAGGAATAATAATGACCAACCTTAAAAACAAAAAAATCCTTATCACCGGCGGCTCAAGCGGCCTTGGCGCATCGCTTGCCAAAAAATTAAAATCAGCCGGCGCGAATGTTATGATACTCGCGCTTGACGATTCGAAGCTCGCTGCCACAGCGGCGCAAATCGGCTGCGACTATATCGCCTGCGACCTTCGCGACCTCGGGCAATGCAAGCGCGCTGCCGCCGCGGTCAAGGCTAAATTCGGCTCGCTCGATATCCTGGTCAACAACGCCGGCATCTGGACGGACGAAGGGGTCGAGGCGAAAAATCCAACGCGCGTCGAGGACACAATTAACACCAATGTCGTCGGTCCTATATACCTTACCAACCAATTCCTTGACGAGTTCAAATCGCGAAACTCCGGCACGATTTTCTTTACCAACTCGGTCAGCGGAAGATTCCCGATCACGGACGTCGGCGCGAACGCCTATGTGGCAAGCAAGTTCGGTTTGTTCGGATACGCCGAAGCGTTGAAGTCCTCGCTTAAAAACACGAATATAAAAATAATCCAGCTCCACCCGTGTGGTTTCGATACCGACATTTTCGAATCCTCCGGCTGGCCGCATGAGGCCGCGCATAATCAGCCGTGGATGACTTCGACTGAAAACATCGCGAACGCCGCCATGTTCGCTTTGTCCGCGCCGACCGGAATAAACATAAGCACTGTGGTCGTCGATAAAATCGCAGAATAGTTCGGATTAAACGTTCGAATAATTTGGTGCCCGTCCATCTCAAACCTTGCAATCCGCCGCTTGCTGTATTAGACTAGTTCCACAACCTTCGAAAGGAGCCCGCGCTTATGCAATTCAAAAAAGTCCTAATGATCGGTTTTGACGAGCAAAGCCTTTTCGCGCCCACATGGGACAAGCTCAAATCGTTCGCCGAAAACCTGACGCTACTTCCAAAGGGCGACCCGAAAATAAACACCGAGCTTGCTGCCGCGGATTGCGCTCTACTCTGGCTCGGGGTCAACATGACCGCCGAAATGATTGCCGCCGCGCCGAATTTGAAATACATAGGGGTTTACGCGACCGGCTATGGCCGCGTCGACACCGCCGCCGCCCGCGCTAAAAATATAACGGTTTGCAACATTCCGGGCTATAGCACCGACGGCGTGGCCGAGCTCGCCTTCGCTTGCATACTTGAGAATATAAGAGAGATCGCCCGCGCGAAAACGCAAACTGCCGCCGGCGATTGCTCCGAGGCGACGTTCACCGGCACCGAAATCTCCGGCAAGAAATTCGGCGTCATCGGCCTTGGCAACATCGGCGCAAGGGTCGCGGACATAGCGGCATACGGCTTCAACGCCGACGTTTCCTATTATTCCAAAACCCGCAAGCCCGAGCGCGAATCCGCGAAAATAAAATACGAGCCCGATATGAACAAGGTGATGGCCGAGTCCGACTTCATCTCGCTCCATCTTGCCTATAACGATGAAACCGAAGGCGTGATCGGCGCGGCGCAGATCGAAGCAATGAAACCCGGCGCCGTCCTGATAAACCTCTCGCCGATGGAGCTCTTGGATTTCGATGCGCTTTGCACGCGGCTCGCCAATGGCGATATTACATTCATAATGGATCACTCCGACGAGATCACGGCCGAGCAGACCGCGCGCCTCGCGAAATTCAAGAACTGCGTCATGTATCCGCCGATCGGCTGTATCACAAAAGAATCCACACAGAACAAACAAAACATCTTCGCAGCCAACGTCGCCGCCTTCTTGAACGGCGCCCCGCAAAATAAAGTATAGGAAACGCCGATGACCAAACCAATAAACATCCTGACCTTCGGCTCCTGCGGCTGGGACAGGATTTTGACACAGCACGCAGACGGCAGCCGCACCCTTATCTACGAAGAAGAAGGCCGCAAAAATTCGCACCAGGCAGTCGCGGCAAAACGCGCCGGCGCGACGCAATCCACGCTTGTAAGTTTTGTTGGCGATGACGAAATCGGCACCCGCGTCCTGCAAAGCCTCAAGGACTGCGGCGTCGATACAAGCTATATTCAAACCGTCCCCGGCGCGGCGACCGAGATCAACAACCAAATCTTTGACGAAGCGACGAAGGACTACTCGCTCGAACGCGGTCCGGCCGAACTCTCGTCGCGCTATTCGCCATTCACAGTCGACGAATACACCCGCCAAATCCTTAACTCGAATTTCGTGATCCTTGTATCCAAGCAACCGAAAAACTTCCTAACGGCCGCAATCGACTTCTGTCATGAAAACAAAATCCCGACGGTCATGACCATGTCGCATGAGAAGTTCGATATAAAAAATCCGCACGATTACGCGACGCTAAAGAAATGCACCTTCCTTGCCGGAAATTTCGAGGAGGCGCAAATCACCACCGGCAAAACCGACTCGGCCGAAATGCTAAAACTCCTTCCGAATTTTTTAATCACCAAAGGAGCCGACGGCGTCTACTTCAAGGATGAGAAAAATAACATTCAACACGAACCCGCGGTGCCGGTTGAAAAAGTAGTCGAAACCAACGGCGCTGGCGATACCTTTATCGGCAACTTCATCGTCTTTCACGCGGGGGGGGGTAAGTCTATCAAAGAGTGCGTGCGCCACGCCCAATGCGCGTCCGCAATAGAAGTCGGCAAGATGGGCGTGCTGGACGCCATGCCATTCCGCACCGAAACAGAAGAACTTTATAGGAGGCATTATGGCAACCAAACCGAAGCTAATCAAACGCAAATCGAATCCTCTGCGCGATTTCGGGGAAGGTAAGATTTGCCGCATCATCACCGACGCGCCGATCGATAACACCGCGCTCAACATGGGCACGATCCATATTCCGGCCGCGACTTCGACTCCGTTTCATACGCGCGATTACGACGAGGTGATATATATGTTGCACGGCGCCGGCCCGGTCATAATGGAATCCGGCGAGCGATACGAGCTTGAACCCGGCGATACGATTTTGATTCCTGCGGGCATCGCGCATAGACACGCGAACGAGTCGACAAGCGAACCGCTCGAGTTTATTTACACTTTCTATCCGACAACCGATACGGTTCAGGCAAGCTTGCGCGCCCTACCGATCATGGAGCCCGCGAAATGACCGCCGCCACACATGAAGATTTCATAAACCTCGCCATCGAACTTGCCCGTGCGAAAGTGGCCGAGGGCGGCTTGCCATACGGCGCTGTCGTAGTGCTTGACGGCAAAGTAATCGGCGATTCAAGCAAGCGCAATCCCACGCTTCCGGCCTATCTCGACCACGCGGAGCTGGTCGCTATTATGAACGCATGCGCGGCGTTGAAGGCTCCGAAACTGCCAAACGGCTGCATACTTTATTCAAACTGCGAGTCGTGCGATTTATGCTCTTCCGCCGCAAAATGGGTCGGCATAACCGAAGCTCATTTCGCGATCAACACCGACGACGCGAAGGACATCGGCCACCACGACGATATGTTCATCGACCGCCCCGCAAAACTTAATCTTAATCATCACCCGCGTCCCGATCACAAGACCGAGATGAAGGATTGGTATGATAAAAACTGGAGGCCTGCGACATGACCTACTGCTTGATATTTTCCACCGCCGCCAACCAAGCCGAGGCCGATAAAATCGCCGACGCTTTACTCTCCGCAGGCAAAGCGTCCTGCGTTCAGATGGCGTCCGTCGAATCCGCTTATCACTGGAAGGGCAAAATCGAACGCGCGACCGAAATTCACCTTACGATAAAAACTCGCGACGATCTTTACTCTGCCGCCGAAAAAATTATCCTCGACAATCATTCCTATGAAACCCC
>WQWV01000050.1 GCA_009785175.1 Alphaproteobacteria bacterium | reverse complement strand
TGCCGAATTTGACCTGCGTCTTGTGGATTTGCCGCTTGATTCTATCGAGATCCGGGCTGCGGCACGGTTGGAAAAAATGCTTGAATCCGGGGTGCTTGAGGAGGCGGATCGGCTTGAATATTCGGAAAATTCCCCGATAATGAAGGTGATAGGGGCCAAGACAATAAAACGTTTCCTTGCGGGTGAAATTTGTATGTTGGAGATGAAAAAACTTGTGATTTTGGAAACAAGGCAATATGCTAAGCGACAGAGGACGTTTTTCAAGACTCAATTTAAGACTTGACAAAATAAAGGAGATAGTCTAATATGTTGTTCATGACGAATAAGAACAAACAGATAGAAATGGCGGCGCGCGAGGAATTCTCGATGATTTCCGCATCTTTGGCCGATTCGAATTTCGATTCGAACAGGCGGCAGTCTTATGTCGAAATGGGCATCGAGTATTGGAAGTGGTTTGACACCATAGCCAAGCTTGAAGCGCGTTTCGGTCGCGACATCTCTGCGAACGTTGACAATAAATTCAAGGTCGAAACGGTCGACATGGCCATCGACGCACTTTTCAACGCTCCGGCCATCACTTCTATTTACAAAAAATAAGGGGAAGCGAAGATGAATTCGTTTTTTATTATGACGAGCATTATTTTACCTTGCCAAAAAGACGCTAAACCCAAGGCGTCGAAGTCAAATGGGACGTCGCAAGACATTCCGGGTGCGCCGAGCTTAGAGAGCTTGATTGCCCGTATTAACGACAATTCGCGCAGGCGCGGTTTTGTCGGCGGCGTGTGGCGCGAACGAGATTAATCATAACCCAAGCAAAAGGATACCTCTATGTTGGTCGCAACGGAAAGCAGAGTAATTAATACTATCGATGTCGACGATAGGTATCGCCACGAAGCAGCCGCACAAAGCTATGCCGATGCTTTCATGCTACCTATGCAAATAATAAGCCAAAAACTTGCAAAAAACGATGCCGATGTTGAGGCGAGGAAGATTCGTATAGAAGTCGGCGCCCTTACCTTGATCTATCTTGTCGAAGATCTTCGCCAGGTCATGGAGGAAAGCCATAAAAAAGGATTTAACGGCCGCTATAAAGTCCTTAGGGATAAATTTGAAACGCAGACGTATGTCAAAGGATTCGAGAACACCCTTCACACCGAGCATTCGATTTTCGAGCCGGAATTCGCCGAGCTTGGATACGAGGTTTTCGCCGATGAATCCAAAGATGTCGCCTTTGTTCCCGCTAATGATCCGATAACCAAACATATCCGCCACAACAACGGCGGGCTTGGGCCAAATTTATTTAATGGCGCGCCGAATTCCTGCCTTTCACTTATGCCCGGCATGCTTTACAAGCAACCGTTCCAAACGAACAATCCCGAAATGATCGAAAAGATGATCGTGCAGCTTAAATGGGGATTCAAGGATTCCGAGCTGCCGAGAAACGACGTTATCGGCGAAGAGCTTAAAAACTTCCTCGGGGCAAAATCGAAGTAGGCCGTCGTGAAAACACGCGCGCGTTTGACAGTTTTTAACTGATGTTATATAATAAAAATTAGGAGTTATTAAATTATGAACGAATATTTAACTATCGTAAGGGATATCGGTGTTGTTTTGGCCTCGGCTGGTATGATTGCAGTCGCAACCAAGGTTTTTTCCTTTATAAATGGCCTTAAGGAAATGAAGAATGACATCAAGGAAATGAAGAATGACATCAAGGAAACGAAGAATGACATCAAGGAAACGAAAAATGACTTGGCATCTTTCAAAGAATCCACAAAGAATGAATTCGAGTCTGTTAAAAATGAATTGAAAACTGTTAAAGAAAACCACGGTGAAAAACTCAATATTATTGAACGCAAGCTTGATGTTGTCATAAATAACGTGCAACACCATGATAAAAGATTAGATGGTCAAGATAAAAGGTTTGAGAATGTCAAAAAAAGGCTTGATGTTAAAGAAAGTGGCTCGAGCACAGGTATTGAAAAAAGATTTGACGCTATTGATAAAAGGTTTGATAACGTCGATAAAAGGTTTGATTCTGTTGATAAAAGGTTTGATACGCAGGATAAAACTCTAAGTAAGAGCGATGAAAAAATGGGCGCCCTTAATCAAAAATATGAAAAAATAAACGGTTCTGTAAGTCGGATAAGCGCCGGTCTCTCCAAGTTCAATCAAAAAATAAACGATGGAAATAAGGAAATAGGCTTGGTAAGACGAGAAGCGACCGAGGCAAAAGAAGTAGTGCACGGAGTCAAGCGAGAAGTTGGCGGATTGAAAAAAGAAATCGGCGGAATAAAGCGCATTTTCAACAAACATATAAGTCAAAAGTTCAAAGAGGCTCATTCTCAGCATTAAATTAATGCGCCCGAGATTACAAGCATTTATAAGAAATAGCTTCCTTTTTCATTTGCCCTGACCTTAAAATAGTGCTATAATCATACGCGATGATGGAGCTGACCCTACTTGACTATGCCTTCGTGCTGACGGTTTTCATGTCGGCCGTTTTGGGCTATGGCGGAGGGTTCGTAGCGGGGCTACTTGGAATCGTATCCTGGATCGCGTCCGGCTTTACCGCAAAAATAATTTCCCCTATGATCGAGCCGTATCTTCTTGACGCTCTTGGCGGCAACCACATGCTTGCAAGTATGGCGGCGTATGTCGTCGTTTTCATTGTGGTAGTCATGCTGCTATCGGCGCTTAGCAAGCATTTTTCGCATTACCTTCACAACACGGCGCTTGAGGACATAGATAAATCCCTTGGCTTTTTGTTCGGAATCCTGCGCGGCATATTCCTTATGGCCGTAGCATACATCTGCATACTTTGGGTCATGCCCGACCGGCACGCCCGGCCCGAGTGGGTAGAGAAGGCCAAGTCCGCCCCGTTGCTGCGCTCGGGTTCTTTGTTCGTATCCATGCTTTTACCCGATAGCGATTCGTTCCGGTCCGTGCACGAACTTATCGTCGACAACATGATCGGCGAGAAGGATGGATTCGAGCGTCTTGCCCGTCCAACGGTCGAGGGTGGAGGCGGCAAATCCGCCGACGAGAGCGGATACAAGGACGCCGAGCGGCGCGAGCTTGAGCAACAAATTCAACGCCTGGACAGGCTTCTGGAGGAATAAGATGGCTATTCGTGTAGGTTGTGCGGTTATGGTCGAGCGGGCCGGCAAGTTGTTGCTTGGCATACGCGGAAAGGATCCGGGCCGAGGATCGCTTATAATCCCCGGCGGCGGAGTGGGGGAACTCGAATCGCTTGCCGATACCGCGCGGCGTGAAATGCGCGAAGAAGTCGGCCTCGAGATCACAAACCTGCGTCAATTCGGGACGTATGAAATCATAAATGCCGAGAAGGGCGAGCACCGCGTCATAATCTATTGGCGGGCGGAATCGGTGTCGGGCGACGTGGTGCCTTCGCCGGAACTTCTGGACGCAAAATTCTATTCTAAATCGGAAATCGCGATGGCGTTGGCCGAGGGGAAATTCCAAGGCGGGATAACCGAGCAGGTCCTTCGGGATTCGGGTTGGATTTAACGAAAGGAGCAGACTATGATCGAACGCACACTTGTAATCATAAAGCCAGACGGGGTGCAGCGCAAGCTTTGCGGGCGAATCCTTACGACTTTCGAAGAGGCCGGATACGACGTGTTGGCCGCGAAAATGGTCAAGCCCACGCGCGACCTTATCGACCGGCATTATCCAAAAACCAAAGCATATATCGAATCCCTTGGCGTGAAATCGAAAAACAACTTCGCGCAGCAGGGGTTTAATATAAAAAAGATGATGGGCACAGACGATGCCGTCGTTATAGGCCGGGAAATCCGCGGCTGGTTGGTAGATTATATTTCACAGGGGCGGGTGATGGCGTTCGTGCTTGAGGGAAACAACGCTATCAAAGGCGTTCGCAAGCTTTGCGGCACGACGATGCCTATGGACTCCGACCCCGGCTCGATCCGCGGGAAGTTTTCTTTGGATTCCTCAGATCTTGCCAACGAGGAAAAGCGCGCGATAAGAAACCTATTGCACGCGTCCGGTAATTTGGAAGAAGCCAAATACGAGATAAACCTTTGGTTCGGACAAGGATATTACTGATGAAAAGCGGAAATATCTTCAGGACGGCGGCGACCTTGCTTGCCGCGGCGGCTGTGTTGGCGATTCCCTCTTCTACAGAGGCTGACAATGGCGCGAAAACAAAGAAAAACCTTGGCGGCGACAAGCCTGTGCCAACAGCCCCTGCTATCCGAAAGGATATACCGCTCGAGGCGTGGCCTTTGCCGGCAATGAACCTTGCTTTCCCCAATCCGCCGGTCAAGAAGGGCGATACGCTTACATATCTTAGCGAAGGAGAGCTTGTCCGCCACGACGGTTCGTATATCTATGTCAACCATCTTAAGAAAAAGGGCGATAAAAACAGGCTGGTGCTTGCCTTGGTCGATGTGCAATCCGTTTACGGCGCGCGAGATGGCGGAGGGTTTGCTCGCGGTCGATACAGCGTGATGAAAGACGGGCGCAACTTCGTCATCGACTATCACGCATCGACAATCGCGCTGATGGAACGGGGAATCATAGTCGAGATGATGGCGTTCGATCCGGTCAAGGAAACCGGGCGCGTAATGATGACACGACTTGTCCGCAAGCCGGACGGGACCTTTGAGATAGACGTGGTCGGAAGCTATCCCATACCCGAAGGGCAATACTTCTATAAGACCGACAACGGCAAGAGGTATAGTCTTATCAAAGGAATTTTCGAGGAGCAAGAGGCGTTGCTTGGCGGGCAAATTCCACAGAGAAGGAGGTCGAGATGAGCGATACGGTTTCAAAACTTTCGTTCGAGGAGGCTTCGGCGCGGCTTGATGCGTTGATCGCCGCGATGGAGAAGGGCGAGGTCAAGCTAGACCAGCTTGTCAAATCGCACGAGGAGGCGGGCAAGCTGCTTTCGCATTTGGAAAAGCTCCTTGCCGATGCGAAAATGAAAATCGAAAAAGTGGTTCATGATAATAATTGAACCTTTGTTAGTATCGCATCACAAACGCCAACGATTTGGCGTTTTGAGGCAAATTAAACCTATGTTATAAAATGCGCGGGGGGGGGTGCGCCTAAAGGCGTAGCTATAAATCTCCTACAACGGGTCCCGGCTGG
>WQWV01000049.1 GCA_009785175.1 Alphaproteobacteria bacterium | reverse complement strand
GTTTCGCCTTGGGCTTGGGATTGTTTTTCATGGGGGTCTTCCTTATTCTTGTTTTGTATATATAATATATCAGCGTGGGGTTGTTTTGTCAAGGGAAAAGTGTAAGAAAAGCGGGGTTTTGTCCACCGGGCGTTGTATCAGCTGCTACGCGATGGCCTTTGGTTCGCAGTCTCGTGCCCGTTCGGGCGGAGTTGTCCGCTCCTTCGTTCCGGCTTGCTATTTGCGTTTCCTTACTTTATAATCCCGCGCATGACTGCTTTGAAAGACAAAATCCGAAACTTCTCGATCGTCGCACATATCGACCATGGAAAATCAACCCTTGCCGACCGTTTGATACAATCGACCGGCGCCGTATCGGAGCGCGAGATGCAGGACCAGCTCTTGGACAACATGGACATCGAGCGCGAGCGCGGAATCACAATCAAGGCGCAGACCGTGCGCCTTAGCTATAAGGGCTATACCCTTAACCTTATCGACACGCCCGGGCACGTGGATTTCGGATACGAAGTGTCGCGGTCGTTGGCGGCGTGCGAAGGCGCCCTGCTTGTCGTCGATGCGGCGCAAGGCGTAGAAGCTCAAACCATCGCAAACGTATACAAGGCGATCGACGCGAACCTTCACATAGAAACAGTGTTGAATAAAATAGATTTGCCAGCGGCGGAACCCGAACGCGTCGCAAAGCAGGTCGAGGAAGTCATAGGGCTTGACACCTCGAACGCTTTGCGTATTTCCGCCAAGACCGGTATTGGAATTACCGATGTTTTGGACGCCATAGTCGAACGCCTGCCGCCGCCCGAGGACAACGATATTAAACCTTTGCGTGCTTTGCTTGTCGACTCGTGGTATGACGCGTATCTTGGCGTAGTCATGCTTGTCCGCATAAAAGACGGCGTGCTTCGTAAGGGCGAGCCGATACAGATGATGAGCAACGGCGCGACATACAAGGCCGACCAGATCGGAATATTCGCGCCGAAAATGACGCAGGTCGAATCGCTCTCGTCTGGAGAGGTCGGATATTTGATCGCAGGCGTAAAGCAACTTGCAGATTGCAAAATCGGCGATACCATAACGGCCAAGGACGCGCCGGCCGCGGAGCCCCTGCCCGGCTTCAAGCCGTCCATTCCCGTCGTGTTCTCGTCCATGTTCCCGGTGGACGCAAGCGACTATCCCGCGCTTAAGGAAGCTATCGCAAAATTGGCGCTTAACGACGCGAGCTTTACTTACGAGATCGAATCGTCGGCGGCGTTGGGATTCGGATTCAGGTGCGGCTTTTTGGGCCTGCTGCACATGGAGATTATCCAGGAGCGAATCTGGCGCGAGTTCGACCTCGACATCATCAACACCGCCCCATCCGTCGCATATAAATTGGGATTGCGCGACGGCACGAACATAACAATAATGAATCCCGCAGATTGGCCGGATCCGTCGAAAATCGAAACTATGGAAGAACCTTTGGTGCGCGCAACAATCATGACGCCCGACGAATACCTTGGCAAGATTTTGCAGCTTTGCACCGAGCGCCGCGGAGTGCAAGAACAACTGACCTATGTCGGCACGCGCGCTATGGTCGTATATAAATTGCCCTTGAACGAAATCGTGTTCGATTTTTACGATAGGCTTAAATCTATCAGTAGCGGCTATGCCTCGTTCGATTACGAGTTAATCGAATATCAGGAATCCGAGCTTGCGAAAGTTTCAATCCTTGTGAACGAAGAAAATGTCGAAGCGCTTTCCTTCATCGCCCACAAATCCGACGTCGAAAAGCGCGGGCGCCAGATCTGTGAGAAATTGAAAGATTTGATACCGCGGCAGATGTTCAAGATTCCCATACAGGCCGCTATCGGAGCAAAAGTCATCGCGCGCGAAACCATCTCGGCTTTCCGCAAAGACGTGACGGCGAAATGTTATGGCGGCGACGCGACACGCAAACGCAAGCTCCTTGAAAAGCAAAAGAAGGGTAAGAAGCGCGCACGTATGTTCGGCAAGGTCGAGATACCGCAGGAGGCATTCATCAAGGCGCTTAAGGTCGGGGAGGATTGATGTATTATATTGAAGCCTCCAGCGAGCTTGCGAGCTGCGCGCACCACGCCGCCCCACGCAGTGCGTGCGCGTCTTTGCAGAGCGCTTCCGCCCTGCCGGCGTTGGTGGCTTGCTTTTTACAAAAAGGAATTTGGCGATGAGTAGAACCCTTGTCCTTGCATATCCCGGTTCCGGCAAGACCTATACCGCCACGCATTACGCCGGCGTCGTCGATTTCGAGCATCAGGATTTCATGTGGATCTATCCCGCCGAGGTCGCCGGACTACCGCTTGACGAGCGTCGAAGCAACATGCACCTGCGTGCGCAGAATCCCGCTTGGCCGGGAAATTATCTTGGCGAAATGGAAAAAGGCCTTGCCGCCGGCAACATACTTATATCGCCGTTCATAGAGACTGTGTTCAAGGCCGCGGATTCCTATGTGTCGGACGATGTAAGAAAAATCCTCGTCATTCCGGCCGTCGAAAATTTCGACGAGATCGAGGCGCGTTTCATCGCACGCAACACGGGCGCCGAATTCATAGAACGCCGCCGCGCCGAGCTCCCTATGCTACGCGAGATATTCGATGCGGCCGAGGGTTGGGAAAAAATAGTTCTTGGGCGCGGGCAATTCCTTGACGACGCGCTGCTGCAACTTGACGTAGAGCTTAAGGAGGTTAAAAATGCCTGAGGAAAAACTTGCGTTCAAGGGAGTGTTCTGGAAAATCTATCAATGGGAGCAGGAGATGTTCGACGGCTCGGTCAAGACCTTCGAACGCGCGGTGCGGCCAAGCTATGTCGGCGTAATCGCCGAGGCGGACGGCCGTATACTTTATTGCAAACAGGAGCAGCCCGGGAGCGCGCCCTTCTTGGCCGTATTCGGCGGCGGAGTGGACGAAGGCGACGAGCCACTTCAAACCGCGAAACGAGAGCTTCTAGAGGAATCGGGATACGCTTCCGACGACTGGACATTGCTTAGCACAAACCGAATGCTGGCCAAGCGCATGGACTTCACCGTCTATATATACCTTGCGCGCGGGTGCAAAAAAGTTGCCCAACAGAACCTTGACGCCGGCGAAAAAATCGAGATACTATCCGCGTCGATCGACGAGTTCGTAGACCTTATCGGCCGACCGGAATGGCGCGAAAAAACCATAACAGACATGTTCTATGGCGCACTCGATCCCACCAAAGTCGAGGGATTCAAGGACCTGATAAAAAACAACAAAGGATAACAAAATGAAAAAATTTTTCCCCTCGAACAGTATCGCGTCCGCGAAAAAATATCTATCCAGCATGGCGCAATGCCCGTCCGCGTTCCAACTGCAACTTTCGTTCAAGAGCGCGCAGTTCTATGTCCAAAGCGCTATAACCTCGATTGGCCATAACAAGAGCAGTCGAAATATGGCAGACGCGCTTGAAAAACTCCGCATCGAGATGGAAAAACTTGCGGGAGGGGAAAATGGTGTCCGTAAAATATGGGAGCATGTGCGAACTCTTAGAGACGTGATGGACAAAGCATGCAAAGCGGCCAGATAAATGAAAAATCCTGCCGCAGCGCTGCATTTGAAAACCATGAAGTTAAAATTGAACGACATGGAATTCTGTCCGAACGTCGTCCAGCTTAGGGCGTTTTACGATGGCATGTCCGTGGCGGTGCGGCAATACATAATCGCTTGCGGCCAGGCGCCCGAATTGCAACAGGACGTCAAGGACGTGAAGGCGGCGCTTGCCATTTTGAACGACGAAATCGCGAAGGTGGAGGCCGGCCAACTGCACATCGCGAAAACCAAAACTTACATACGCGCGCTTGGCAACATCGCGACACGCGCATACGGTACGGTTTCGAAATAGGTGGAAAAAATGAACTTCGGACATATCTATGAACCAGAAGAAATAATGGTGCTCAATGAGGGCTTCTATAAAATGGAGCCGTTCGTGCAGATCCTTATCGACGGGTACGAGCATAGAAAACTTCCAGCCAAAACGGCGGAACTGCTATCCCGCGATTTGGACGGGCTTCGCAAGGAAACCGCTAAAATGAACCTTGGCAAGCAGAACGTAGGGGACATGTTGGCCGCCATACGAAAAATCCAGAAAACTTTGCGCCGCATCGAAATTAAACCGTGCAAGCATGGGTGCGCAGGAAATTGCGGGCGGTAATGTGCGTGCCGCGTGCTTGACTTCTTGGTCGACGGCGTTATGATTTCAACATGAACTTCAGGATAGAAATCGAATTCGACGGAACGGCATACGCCGGGTGGCAGAGGCAAGGGGCGTCTTTGCGTTCAGTCCAAGGTGTGATAGAGGACGCAGTCTTCGCGCTTTGCGGCGAACGTGTAGAAGTAGTAGGCGCGGGGCGGACGGACGCCGGCGTGCATGCGCGGGACATGACCGCTAACTTTTCGGTCGAAAAAAAATTGAAGTTGGTCGAGGTGGTGCGCGGGCTTAACTATCACCTTGGCGCGGCGGGGAATAGCGTGCGAATTTTACGCGCGAGGCGTGTGGCGGACGATTTCAATGCGCGTTTTAGTTGCCTTGGCCGCGAGTATTCATATCTTATCCTGAACCGCGAGGCGGAATCGCCGTTGATGGCTAATCGTGTTTGGAAGGTTCACGGGCGGCTTGATGTCGCGGCGATGCGCGAGGCGGCGGCGGCGCTTTTGGGCCGGCACGATTTCACTTCGTTTCGGGCGTCCGAGTGCCAAGCGGCTTCGGCGATTAAAACTCTTGATGTTTTAGACGTGCGTCGTAGGGCGGGAAACATAATCGAAATCCGCGCGGCGGCTAAATCATTTTTACATCACCAAGTCCGCAACATCGTGGGAACTCTTAAAGCCGTCGGCGAAGGGAAGTTGGCAGCCTCGGACATGGCGCGGATTATTGCCGCGTGCGACAGAAGCGCCGCGGGCGCGACGGCCCCGGCGTGCGGGCTGTATTTCGTGCGGGCGAAATACTAGATAACCCAAATCTCCTCTTGTGGGTCAGCTAGCTAGGCAGGAACTGCCGCAGCGACGCCGGGCCCCGTTTGGGTAGGTTTATAGCTACGCGTTTACGCGCTCCCCCCCCCTTAATAAAGCTAAATATAGAATCTGCCCAAAAAAGCCAAGAGCAGTTGGCTTTTG
>WQWV01000048.1 GCA_009785175.1 Alphaproteobacteria bacterium | reverse complement strand
TTTGCCATTTTGATCTCCTATTATCGTTTGCTGAATTGGAACGAGCGGCGGGCTTTTTTGTGGCCATAGTGCTTGCGCTCGACGATACGTGAATCGCGCGTAAGGAATCCTGCTTTCTTGACCGCGGCGCGAAGCTCGGGCTCGAAACGGGTTATTGCGATGGATATAGCGTGCTTAAGCGCGCCTGCTTGACCCGACAAGCCTCCGCCCGACAACGTAGCCATTACGTCGTAAGCACGCTCGCGGCCTGCGACTTCGAACGGCTGGTTGATAAGGATTTGAAGGACGGGGCGGCGGAAGTATGCTTCACAGTCCTTGCCATTCACGGTAATTTTACCCTTTCCGGCCGACAGCCATACGCGAGCGATGGCGTTCTTGCGCTTTCCGGTGGCATAGACGCGGCCTGCGGCGTCGCGCACGGTCTTGTCCTTGATTTTTTCGACATGAGCCATTACGGGTTTCGCGGGCGCGGCCTTTTTGACTGCTGGTTTTGCAACCGCATCGGCAAGGGTAGCGGATTCGACCTTGGTTTTCGCGCCGGCTTTCTTGATGGTTTCGACTTTTACGTCGGCCTTCGCAGCGGCTTTTTTCGCGGCTGTCGAGGTGGCAGGGGCTTTCTTGGCGGCGGGCTTTTTTGCGGCCGCGGCGGTTTTCTTTTCTACCATGATTACGCTCCCTTCTTGGAATTCTTCTTGTTCATTTTTGCCACGTCAAGGACGACGGGGTTCTGTGCGGCGTGCTTGTGCTCGGTGCCTGCATAGACATAGAGTTTTTTCATCTGGGCGCGCCCAAGGGGGCCACGGTCAATCATGCGCTCGACGGCCTTTTGGATAAGGCGTTCCGGGTGGCGACCGCCAAGGATTTTGGACCAAAGGCGCTCTTTGATACCGCCGGCGAAACCGGTATGGTAATAGAACTTGTTTTTCTCAAGCTTGCCGCCGGTGGTCGCGACTTTTTCGGCATTGATTATGATAATGTTGTCGCCGGTGTCGATGTGCGGGGTGAAGGTTGCTTTGTGCTTTCCGCGCAAATATGTTGCGGCGACGGTAGCCAAGCGGCCAAGGACAAGTCCGTCGGCGTCGATGACATACCACTTGCGCTCGACCGTTTTCGGTGTTGCGGTATAGGTTTTCTGGGTCATTTTTAGTTTTTCCTTGTTTATTAAACGTGGCGAGTATCCCCCGAGCCCGCACAAAAGTCAAGCAAAATCATTAGCGGTAATATAGAACCTCATTCAAATCAAAAACAAATTGCAAAATTTCGCTTGACAAAACGGCGGGGGGGGTAGAATTCGTCTATTATGAAGATTCAATTCAACTATAAACCCTATATGGCCAACCGCCAAGGTCTTTTCGATCATAACATAAGCCTTAACCCGCTCTGGAGTCAATATATGAATACGTCCGGCGCGGAAAAGGAAATTGTTTTCAATATCATAAGCGACCAGATGAGGGCCGCGATGCTATACTTTCGCAAAGAATACTGGCTCCAGTCCGTTCCATTCAAACAATTCGCCCACGAGTGCAATATATTATTCCGCGACATCATAAAAAACTATGACCCCAAACAAAACAACAGTTTCCGCATGTATATTCTATCTCAGCTCGAGGGTTTTATAACCAACAACATGCGCGCGGCCAAGAGTGCGCTTTTGAACGAAACCGAGTTTTATGGTAATGGTTATAGGCTCAACCCGAACCGCGCGAAAAAAAGAACCATGACTAAAAAAGGCGAACCGATAAGTTTTGTGGGGCTCGACGAACTTATGCCAAGCACCGGCGGCAAAGAAACGTCGTTCATAGAAATGTTCGCATGCGAAAACCCGCCCGAAGTCGATTTCGAGGAGCAGGGGGGCCTCGACTTCTACAAAATAACCAAAATGCTTACACCTAAGGAACAGGATATAATCCATGGTCTATACGTCCACCGCCTGACATTCAAGCAGATCGGTATGCACTACAAGCTTAGTCGCGAACGCATACGCCAGATACACAAAGACATTATTAAAAAACTCAAAGAGCATCTTACCATGTCGGAAATCTATGGTCAGTATCGCTATAACGGCGCGAGGCGATAATATGAAAATCAAGAATGCCGGGAAAAAACGCGCTGCGCCCGTCGTGGATTACTCAAGGGATCTTGAACAGCTTGCCGTTGCCTACAGAAGCGCCAAGGATCCAAGGAAAAGCGAGATATTCAAGGAAGTTTTGGGTGAAATCCAGGGCGTGCTCTGGGAGTTTTATTCCGAGGCCGAAATTAACCTCCCTTCGGAAGAATATATTCGGGAATGCCACCGCTACCTTCACGACTTTATGCAGAATCATAAATATGATCCCGCGAAAAGCCGCACCTACCGCGACTTTTTGATAAAGATGTTTTCCCAGGTCGTATGGCGCAACATCCGCGCCGCGCAATATGTGCTCAAGGACGATAACTTCCGCCTCATCAACCGCAACGGCACTGCAATTTTCGCCAAGCGCGAAAAGACTACGACCAAGGACGGGGAGTCCCCCATCTTCACAAGCATCTATTCGCAAATAAATCCCAAAGGCGGCGAGTTCGTCGACCTTCTGGGCGAGGACGAGGATCTACTGGGCGATATTGCCTATTACGATTCCTTGCCCCCGTTCGCCGATATCATATCGTGCCTTAACGCCGGCGATAGGGATCTTATGACCCAAAGGTTTGGATATGAAAAAACGCGCGTGGCCATAGGCAAGGAACGACGCATGTCCGCCGAGCTTGTAAGGCTTCACGAGCATCGTTGCTTGAATAAGCTGCGCGAATACTGGACAGCCTTGGCCGGAAGATCGGTTTATAATTGAAATGAAAAAACGTGGACATAGCGAAAAGGATGCGCGCAAGCTTGGCAAACGCCTTACGGTCAAGCCCCAGAAAATCAAAACCTGGTCCAAGCCTTCGGACGGTAAATCCGTGTTCGAGGATATAAGGTGGAAAGTTTATGGCGCGATGATTCTTGCCGGTCTTGTCGGTATTTTGTTGGGTGTGTTTGAAACCAGAAATAATTTCGAAGGGATAAGGTTGACCGCTGATGACAAGGCGCGCTTGGCCGAATATTTCAACCATGTCATTAAATCAAGCGGCTTTCACGACAAGCCCAAATAGTTTTGATTCCATTCCGACAAAAGCGGCCCAACCACGCCCGGCCAAGCAAACACGCCGAGCGGGGCGGCGATGCACTGCAAAGTGCGCGCAGCACAGCGTGGGGGCGGCGTGTGCGCGCAAGCGAGCAGGCTCGCTTAAGAAGAATAAAATACGCTAGAAGTTAAAGCGCGGGCGGGACGCCAAGAGCAGTTGACGTTTTAATGGCGTGGTTTGCATGAAGTATTAAAACAAATCGCCTTGCGCATGTTTATTTGCAGTCGATACCTCAACTTCTCCGTCCGCGAATTTCACACTCGCGCGACCGGCGGTTTTAAGCGTCGTTGCCGATGTGATCACTCCGTTCACGCCGATCACCATCGCATACCCGCGTTTTAATACGTTGACCGGAGAAAGCGAAGCGAGCAGCTTTCCGGCGAAGCCCAACTTCTCCACGCGCGCCAAAATAAAATCCGCCGCGGCCTTCACAACCCGCGCCCGCTTGTCGTCAAGGCGTTGCAGAAGGTCTTCGATAATCTGCATCGGATTTTTTACCCTCGCGCGTTTCTCTGACAACATCAATTTTTTAAGTTCAAGCGCCCGCGCCGCCGCACCTGCCACGCGCAACCGCCCCTCCGCCGCGCGACGTTTCAAATCCGCCATCACTGGCGTAGCGATTTCCGCCGCTGCGGTAGGGGTAGGAGCGCGCACGTCCGCCGCCAAATCGCATATAGTGGTGTCCGTTTCATGTCCGACCGCAGAGATTATCGGTATCTCCGATTCATAAATCGCCATCGCGATTTCTTCGGAATTGAAGGGCATAAGGTCCATGACGCTTCCTCCGCCGCGCGCGATTATGATTACGTCCGGCCGCACGGCCGCCGAGTTGAAATAGCGAACTCCAGTCGCGACCTCAAGCTCCGCGCCCACACCTTGCACAGCCGACGGATAGATAATCACATGACACGGAAACCTCTCGCCCACGCGGTGAAGAATGTCTTGAATTACTGCGCCGGTTGGCGAAGTTATAACGCCGATGACGCGCGGGAAAAACGGCAGGGATTTTTTTCGTGCCGCATCGAAAACGCCCGCTGCAAGGAGTTTCTTTTTTCGTTCCTCGATAAGTTTCAATATGGCGCCTTCGCCCGCGATTTCGGCAGCCTCGACCGTTATTTGATACGAAGACCTCGCGCCGTATGTCGTGGCCTTTCCGGTCAACACTACCTCGAGCCCCTCGGCAAGCGCGACGTCGACCTTCGTCCATTTCCATAACACGCAGTTGACGGCGAAATCCTTTCCGCCCGCGCTTTCCTTCAAATCGAAATAGTATGTGCCGCTCGAGTGCTTTTTCAATCCCGATATCTCGCCGCGGATTTTTAGCTTCCCGAACGCGCCCTCGAGCATGTCGCGCACGATGCCGGAGAATTCCGCTACGCTGAAAATCACCTGCTCAGTCAAGGTTTTTTATCCTTAATATTTTTGCCGCCGGCCACGCGATAATCACGAAAAGCGAAAGCAGCACCCACATCGAAAACTCTATGCCGTGTCCGTCCAAAAGGGGCTTCATCAGCATCATCATCAATCCGGAGCCGAACGCGTCGAACATCTGCTTTACCGAAAGCACGGTCGCCCGCTCGGACGATTTGACGCGGTGGTGTATATATGTGTCGAACGTAAGGCGGTTGAGCTGCTGTATCGCGGGCACCACCGAAAGCACGAATAGCACGGGATATATCCACCCCGAGCCGGCAAGTCCCATCGCCGCGAACACGCACGCTATGCCGACGAACACCGCGCCCAGGCTTAAAATCAAGGTTCCGCGCGGGCCGAGCGCATCGTGTATCCTGTGCGCCAGGAAGGAGAATAGCGCCCTCGCTCCGCCGTTGACGGCGAACAGCACGCCGAACATAAGAAGGGCGATTCCAGTAGCTTCCATCACCGGCTGTATCATCCAGACAAGCACGAGCGTGAACGAGCCGTAATACCCTCCGAAGGCGATAAGCCATTTTATTTCCGGATGCGACACCGACATTTTGAAAAGGCGCGCTATGTCGCGCATGGGATGGACCGCCTCCGCGCCCGCTGGATTCTTCTTATGGTTTTTGATTTCTGGCATGACCATTATGCATGCGACGGCCATAGCGGCAAGCGCGGCCTGTATCCAAAGTATGTTGCCGCCCATTCGCGCGAACATCCACCCTCCGACAAGCGAGGATATGAACATGGATACGTTTATGTATCCGCCGATGCTTCCGTTGACCTTGATGAATTCCTTCTCGCGTCCCATGCGTTTCAAGAGGTCGTAGGTATACGATTCCCTTGTCCCGTTGAACGCCGCGGCTGTTATTCCGAACCCCGTTTCGACGATAAGGATTTGCCAGAATCCGTATGCGAAGTTTAGGTAGGCAAGCGATATCGCCCACGCCGCCGCGCCAAGGATAAGGACGTTCTTTCGGCTATACCTGTCCGAAAGGTATCCGAACGGCATCTCTAGGAACAGCATGACGATGCGGAACAGCCCCTGGATAAGGAAGAACTCGCCGAGCGTGATGCCTCTTTCTTGGTAAAGGATGACCAGTATCGGCATTGCGAGCATGAAGAAAAGCAATGCTCCGCTCCATTTCAAAAGGGCGAGTGCGGTCTTGTCTGAAACTGTTCTCATTTTTTACTCCGCAAATATTATACGATTTTATTGAGGCGTTGGCAAGCGTCGTCTGGCGCTAAAGCGATTTGTCCCGGCTGAGGAAAGCGAACGGATTCCACCTCTCGCCCACCGGACGCGGATGGTATGTCTTGTTGAACGAAAGCCACGCCTTCGCCCGCAAAAGCATTTTTTCGC
>WQWV01000047.1 GCA_009785175.1 Alphaproteobacteria bacterium | reverse complement strand
TATTTCAGGATCCACCAATTTGGAATTCCGAAAGACAAAACACCTGTATTTGAAATTGGGTTCGCTTGAGGGACGGCTGCGCGAATGGATAGAAAAGCGCGACTGGAACAAACTTGTGCGCGGAATCGCGAACAAATGGCTTAAAGAAGGGCTTGAATCCCGCGCGATCACACGCGACCTTAGCTGGGGCGTGCCGGTGCCGCTTGATGTATGGCCCGACATGGCCGGCAAGGTTTTCTATGTATGGTTCGACGCGCCGATCGCCTATATCTCTATGACGAAGGATTTTATCGGAGAGGATTACCTTAAGTGGTGGAGCGCGGATTCCGGCGATACATATTACGAATTCATGGGCAAGGACAACGTGCCGTTCCACACTATATTTTTCCCCGCTATGTTGATGGCCACCGAGAAGCCGTGGAAGCTTGTCGACTATGTTTGCGGGCAGTCGTTTTTGAACTATAAGGGCGGGAAGTTTTCCAAGTCCGCCAAGCGCGGAATCTTCGCCGACGCGGCAATCGCAGAATTCCCAGAGATCGATTACCTGCGCTGGACTTTGATAAAAAATATTCCCGAGACGGACGATAGCGACTTCTCGTTCGAAATAATGGCCGGCGACGTGAACTCCGATTTGAACAACGTGCTTGGCAACCTGTGTTTGCGCGTCGCCAAATTTTATGCCGGAAAAATCGGGACGGTTGTAGCGCATGATTTCACGGGCGAGCTTGGAATCGAAGAGCAGGTCGCGAATTTCCATCGTTTGATGGAAGCGCGGGAATTCAAAAAGGCCGTGGCAGAGCTGCGCCGAATCTGGGCAATCGGTAATGAGTTTATCGACCGGGCCGCGCCGTGGAGCGTGTTCAAAACCGACCCCGCGGCAGCCGGGGAAATGCTGGTCAGGGCGATGAATATAGTGGTGGTCGGTGCCGCGCTTGCACAGCCGTTCATACCTAGGTTGGCGCAGCGTGTGCTTGATATTTTCGGCTTGCGCGTTGACGGTTTGAACGCGATTCCGCGTATCGGAGCGGGTGTGAAATTGGCCGTGCCCGAAGTTTTATTTGAAAAGATAACTCCAGAAAGAGTGGCGGAATTAGATGAGAAGTATAAGTAAATTGCGCCTTCTGAAATACGCACGAACGAGCGGCGCTTTCTTCGCGCGATTTGAGAAGGCTTTTATGGTGCGTGGAATAGTGGCGGCGTTGGCTTTGGTATTGATGCTTGGCGCGTGTAATCTTGGCCGTTCGCTTTTCTTTTCGCCGGGCAAGGTGGACGGGTGCATGTATTGGCGCGGGCTTGCCGTTCATTCGGCCTGTATCGCGCGCGTCGGGGCAGAGGGGACGATTTCGCAACGCGACCTTGCCGACTGTATCCGTTCGCACACCGAATTTCCCGAAGAGCGCATGATCGAAATCGCGACCGCGGATGGCAAGCGTCTTATGCGAGTATGCGCTTTCACCACCGGGAACGACGCTAGACTTTACTATAGATACGAGCCCGAAGCCGGACTTGTCTTCGCCCGCCGCGCAGATTGCCGCGCGGGGTGCAGATTCGAGAATAGAACTTGGCGCGTCAGTTTCGAGGGCGACGAGGTAAGGTTCGAAATGCTTTTCGAAAAAATAGAGTAGTGAAAACTCCTGAAATCCGGCGCCTGTTAGGTTCTTATAAAAATTAAAAAGCACGTAGTAGAGAATGCGTTCTGCTTTTTATTTCATAAACATCGGAATCAGGTCCTGGATATGTCCGATCGGGATAATTTGAATATCCGCGGAGGCCTTGATTTTCGCTGATTTCGGGACAAGCGCCTTTGTGAACCCAAGCTTGGCCGCCTCCTTGATGCGCATGTCGACAAGCGGGACGTTCCTTATTTCGCCCGACAATCCAACCTCGCCAAAGATAGCTATGTCAGAGGGCGCGGGCACATTGTTGCGCGCCGATAGCAGTGCGGCCGCGACCGCAAGATCCGCCGCGGGCTCGGTGATTTTCAAGCCGCCTGCCACGTTCAAAAATATATCATAAGAGTAAAAATCCTGTTTCGCGCGGGCGTCCAAAACCGCCGTTATCATGGAGAGGCGCGCCATGTCGTAGCCGACCACCGCACGCCTTGCGCCACCGCCGTTGTTTGTGGAAACAAGCGCTTGGATTTCAAGTAAGAGCGGGCGCGTGCCCTCGATCCCTGCGAACACGGCCGAGCCGGAAACGTTGCCGCGGCGTTCGGCCAAGAATAAGGCCGAGGGGTTGTCGACTTCGGCAAGTCCCTTGTCCGTCATTTCGAACACGCCGATTTCGTCCGTCGCGCCGTATCGGTTTTTGACGCTGCGGAGAATCCTGAACTGGTGTCCGCGCTCGCCCTCGAAATAAAGCACGGTGTCGACCATGTGCTCGAGCACGCGCGGGCCGGCGATGGCTCCTTCCTTGGTGACATGGCCGACCAAGAATAGGGCGAAGCCGCGGGATTTGGCGAGCCTTATCAATTCGTTCGCGCAAGACCGAACCTGGGACACCGTGCCAGGTGCGGATTCGATCGAGGGCAGGAACATGGTCTGAATCGAATCGATCACTACTACCCGGGCATCGGAAGCCTTAAGCGTTTCGATGATGTCGGCGACGTTCGAGTTGGATGCCAAATTGAATCCGTCGGCCCGGAGGCCAAGTCGTCTTGCCCGCATGCGGATTTGGGAAATCGATTCTTCGCCGCTTAGGTAAAACACATTGTGTTTGTCGTTGGCGATGTTGCATGCGGCCTGGAGCAATATGGTCGATTTTCCGATGCCTGGATCGCCGCCGACAAGCACTACGCCCCCGTCGACAAGGCCGCCGCCAAGCGCACGGTCAAGCTCGCGTATCTTGGTGCTTGTGCGTTCGTAATCCTTGTCCGCTCCTTCGAGCCCGGTGAAGGGGATTTTAAGGCCGGCGGAAAGCGCGGAACCGGCGACGGCTCCTTCTTCGCGCGATTCCGTTATAGTGTTCCATGCCTCGCACGAATCGCATTTGCCTTTCCAGGTCGGGAATTTCGCGCCGCAGGTTTGGCATTCAAATATGGTTTTAAGTTTGGCCATGCGGCTACCTTATCATACGCCGCGCGATTTTTCAAGTTGTGAAATGGCGTCGATAAGCTGTGCCCGCCGCGCCTCCCGGCTCCCGGAAACGATTATATGGTTGAGTTTGAATTCCTTTAGAATCGAAAGGATTCCGTCGGATACGCGCTGTCTATACGCTTCGTCCAGCGGGCGGATTCCCTCGTCGTCCGGGACGATCGGGAATTCGATGGGAAAGAACGCGTAAAGGTCGTAGTTGTTGTTTATTTGGAAAGCCCTCATGCAGATTTCGACGAAGTGGTCGGATATGTTTTCGCCGGTTTCGATGCGGCAGCCGCGGAAGTAGCCGTTCATGTCGAGCAGAGAGCGGTCGCTTATCAACATAGATTTGTCCGCCATGTTTCTTTCCGCCTTGAGCTGGTAGTTCATGATCTTGACATAGGAGTCGATCGTCGCGTCGCGGCCAAGGGGGAATCCTTCGCGGTGCACGTTGCGGACAACCTCACTTATGTATCCGAAGCCGGGATTTTTTCCGTAATGGTCGATCATGGCGTCAAGCATTGTCGTTTTGCCGGTCGACCATGCACCTGTGAATGCTATCTTCATTTGTAAAGTCCCAATTCATACGCCGCGGGGTTGTGGCGGGCGAGGTATAGTTCGACATAGCCGATTTTTACGGGTGGCGCGGCGGGAGAGATGATTTTGTGCTCTATCAAATCGGCGTGCATGCGTGCTTTGCGCTTCATTAGTTCTTCGTGGCTGGTATCGTCGGGCGCTTCGGTCTCGGCCTCGATAAAAAGGCCGATGTTTTTCGTATCGTCAAGCGCGATTTTCATATCGCCGAGTTTGTATTCGCGGCGGGACTTGTCTATGGTGGCAAGGATTTGCAGGTTATTTTTCGCAATCATATCGTCGAAGTTTTCATAACTTCCGAGCGCTGGAATTTTATAAAGGTTAAGCAGTTTGTTTATCGCCTCGGATTTATCGACAATGGAGAAGATATCGAAGTTGGTTTCGTTGCAGTAGTCGTGCTGAACCGAACCGAACGAAAAATCTCCCTTGAAATCCATGCGCGCGCCGTTTCGTATACGCAAGAATCCTCCGCGTTTGAGCAGGGCGTAATCCGGCGTGTCGTAATAAACATCGACCTGGGACTTTTCCTTTAGTAGCTGGAGCGCAGCCAGCGCGGCCGGCGCCCTTTCAACTGCGAACTTCAATTCCAATTCTATCATACTTTACCCATAAGCTTTTTAATTATGCGCTGGTATATTGGAATCATGTGCTTGTCGTCTTCGCCGATGTAATCGCTAAGCGTATCAAGCGGAAGCCATGCCACCGCCGAATTCTCGTCATGCTGGATCTTAAGCGGTTCGGCCTCGTCGGCTTCGAATACATAAAGCAGATTTATATGACGGTGCGCGGGGACAAGCTTGCCCCGGCGAGTATGATCCTTGACGTCCCTTATGTCGACCATCACGGCCGAATCGCAAATCTGGCGAAAGTTTTTTATGCCGGATTCTTCGGCAACCTCGTGCCGGGCGCACTCGGCAATATCGCTCTGGCCGTCGGCAT
The DNA here is from genome assembly GCA_009785175.1 of Alphaproteobacteria bacterium. Lineage (GTDB taxonomy): Bacteria > Pseudomonadota > Alphaproteobacteria > Rs-D84 > CACZYB01 > WQWV01. The sequence continues at coordinate 1,739 of WQWV01000047.1, read as the reverse complement.
GGCCGCCAAGGTATGCGTATGAATTATAAATATTGTGGTGGGCCATCAAAACCTTGGTGCGGGCCTTGTTCAAAACCCAGCATGTGGAGCAGACATGGGCTTCCTCGTTTTCACGTGTAAGAATGTCGCCGTCATAGCGTTCGAATGCGTCAATGGCGTATGCGATATCGCGGCGTTCCCAATCGTCAAGCGGCGTTATGGATTTTATTATTTCGATTATGGACACGCTTCCCCCTAGGGTTGGCAGCAAAAAAATAGAGAGAAAATAATTTCTCTCTCTCCTCAGGGAGTATCTTAGGAAAATATAGGGTGGATTGTCAATATTAATTTTGACTGTTTTTTGGCGTCCCCACGGGGATTGGCTCCGCCGCGCCTTCGCGCATATTGCTTTTGCAATACCGGCATGCTTTCGCCTGCCTTGCGCTTGTCGTCGAACCCCTTCTTCGGGTTTCGAACCACACGGCGTCTTAAAAAGCTTTTATATAACCACAAGGGTTATAAAAAGTTTTTTATGGCGTCCCCACGGGGATTCGAACCCCGGTTGGCGGAATGAGAATCCGCTGTCCTAGGCCTCTAGACGATGGGGACTGGACGCGGGAATTATAAAACTTGTTTGTCGGATTGCAATAGAAATATATAGCACACTTGATTTTCGTGCGCGGATATATTATAACTATTAGGTATTCAAAAATAGCCGGATTCCCGCCTTCGCGGGAATGACGGCGGGAACAGGAGGCATTATGGCTGGGCGTAAAACTTTCAATACAAGCATAGGGACAGAGGGCGCCCGCGCGTCCGCGAAGGCGGGGGGCCTTTCGGCATACGTCCGCCGCGTGTTCAATTACATGGCCATCAGCCTTGGTATCACAGCCTCGATCTCGTTCTTTATGATCAACACAGGATTTGTGTTCCACCTTATCACCAACCAGGGTTTGACCGGCCTTGGCACCTTGTTCCTTTGGGCGCCGGTATTGCTTGTCTTCGGCATGGCGTTTATCAAAAGTATGCAAGGCAGCAAACTTATGCTATACACCGTCGCGGCGATCCAGGGCGTGTCGATTTCGATACTCGTCCTTGCCTTCGGAGGCATAGCAAACGCTTTCCAGGCATTCCTTTTGACCGGTATAATATTCGGTTCGATGGCGATGTATGGCTATATAACCAAGGCCGACCTTAGTAAAATGGGCAGCGTGCTTATCATGGGCGTTTGGGGTTTATTCCTTGTCGGTATAGTCGGCGCGTTCACGGGCGGAGTGGGCATGTGGTTCTCGTATGCCGTGGTCGGCGTGTTCACGCTTTTGGTAGCATACGAAATGCAGATGGTAAAGGCGATCTATTATTCCTTCGGCGATAGGACGACGCTTGACAAGATGGCGGTGATGGCGGCGTTGAACCTTTATCTTTCGTTTATAAACATTTTCATTCATCTTATGCGAATCATGGGTTCGCGGGATTAATTCGCGAATCGGTATAAAAGGAGTTTATCATGACTTATGTAATTAAAAAAGACGCGTGCGTCGGTTGCGGGCAGTGCGCCTCGATCTGTCCGGTGGGTGCGCCCAAGCTTGTCGACGGAGTTTATGTTATCGGCGAGGAGTGCGTAAATTGCGGGCTTTGTGCGGAAAATTGTCCGGTTGATGCGATAGTTGCGGAGTAGTTTTTCAGTTTAGAAAAAAGGAGGCTTGTTCGGCCTCCTTTTTCAGTTGCAACACTTATCAATAACATTTTTTATTATTATT
>WQWV01000046.1 GCA_009785175.1 Alphaproteobacteria bacterium | reverse complement strand
CCTCGCCGGAACTAAACCTTAGTTCCGACACTGAATCAGCGTTATGTTTAAGGTTGGATTCCGGGTCAAGCCCGGAATGACAGGGTGAAGGCGGGTCGGCGTGGTTTGCTTGCCTTGATATCAGAGGCCGGTATGACATACTATTTCTTCCTTGTCGCAAGTATCGTCTCGCCGGCGACCATTTTCTGGCCGGCCATGACCTTGACATCATATTTGCCGGCGGGCAGGTAGACATCAAGTCTTGATCCGAACTTTATCAACCCGAATCTGTCGCCAGTTTCGACCTTGGCGCCCTCTTTCAAATTATTCACGATGCGGCGCGCGACAAGGCCGGCAATTTGAACGTATGCGACCTTGTCCCCGCCGTCGGCGTCTATAAGCGTTAGGCTGCGCTCGTTATCCTCGGACGCCTTGTCAAGGTTGGCGTGAATGAACTTGCCGGGGACATAGACGACCTTGGCCACCTTGCCGGACACCGGATTACGGTTGACGTGAACGTCGAAGACCGACATGAAAATCGAGATCTTGACGGCCTCGCCCTTGACGCCAAGCTCCTTAGGATAATCCGCCTTTTTCACGAAAAGCACGCGGCCGTCGGCGGGGGAAATCACCGCTCCTTTGGTATCCGGCGTATAACGTTCGGGGTCCCTAAAAAAGTAATAGCTGCAGATCGCGAACGCGAACGCTATCATACCAAGGCCGTTGGAAAGCAGGGATAGCAGCAGAGCGGAAACCACCGCGATCGCGAAAATCTCGACGCCCTCCGGCGCGATCTTGGGCAAAAGGTAGGATTTGATCGAAAAATCGGGTTTTGCGGTATTATTCTTGGTCATGTAATTCCTCCATCGGCGCGATTATAGCAAGGGGGTTTTATTTGTAAAGGGATAAAACTTTCTATTGACTTACCCCCCCCCACATATGGTAAAATAAACGAATAACAAAGGAGAAAAAACATGGTTTTCGGACTTGGCAAAGACAAACTGAATAAGGCGAAAGAGAAAAAGCCCGGGCGCGATTATCCGTCCGAGTGGATTGCCGGACTCGAGCAGATAAAGCACGACTTGAAAAACTTAAAAAACGGCGGCGAGATGGATCCCATACTTGACCAATACATAAAAATCACGGACAGCAGGATCGCCGAATTCGACAAATTCCCCAACAACCCCGTCGCCACGCCGGATAACAAGAGAAAGTGGGACTACCTTTTGAGAACCTGCGGAGAAGGCGGGCTTGGCAGAATCATGGGCGACACTATGAAATTCATAGAAAAAGACAGAGCGGCCAAAAGTTCGTATGAAAAAATCGACCTCTCGGTAGCCGCCCAGAAAAGACGGAAAAACCAGGGTAAATAATAAAAAACGCTTAGCTATAAATCCCTCAAGCAGATACTGCGCTGCTCTTCGTCCAGCCCTTGGCTGGAGAGATTTGAGTGATGTTTGATTGGATATCTTACCTTACTGCGCGAGCTTTGGCGGTTGTGGCCTTGACCGCAGCGTCCCTGTTCTTTTGTTTTTCATAGGCTACAAGCACAAGCTTTACGATGTCAAGGTCCACCGGATATTCCCTCCCATCAATCACAAATTCGCCGTTGCAGTCGCGGTAGTAGCCGTTGACGGTTATAGTGCCGTCCGTATAGTCGGTGATGACCTTTATCCCGCGTATGAAAAGGTCGCCGACGGTCAGCTCCTCGACTATGTGCGCGGACTCGACATATCCATTAAAAAACTTAAGGGACTTGGGAGACAGCTTGGCGCGGCACTTGCTATTGGCTTTCGAGCCGTCATAGTAATGGAATTTTATGCGCCTGGTTTTCAAAAGCTTCTTAGCGTAGCTGACAAGGCCTTCGTTATGATTGTTTTGCGCCCAATCGAGTTTCTTTTGCGCGTCGGCCATTTTCTTTGTGGCGAGGTCAACGCTCAAGCCTGAGCTTACTACATACTCTTGATAGGTTCCGATGGGATATTTTCTCATGGCCGAGTCCTTTGGTTGTTTAGGATAGCTTAGACAATCGTAGCGGGACAAGTCAAGAAAATCGATAGAAAAATTCCCTGCACCATATATGTCATACCGGGCTTGACCCGGTATCTATGCAGACTGGATTCCGCATCAAGTGCGGAATGACGTGGTGGAAAAATGAATAGAAAAATTCCCTGCTGTAAGGAGAGAAGGAGGAAAGGAGAGAAAAGGAATACAACAGGGAAAGAATCAGAAACTAATCCGAACGAACGCCCGTTTCATTTCATGTCTATTTTGTAGGAACTTTTTTGGAAAAAGTCAAGGGATTTATACAAAAAATTTATTTTACAGGAAAAATCCCCGTAAAATCCGAAGGTTAAAATTTCGAAAAATTTTCCGAAAAGCGGGATCAGCTGCCCTTCGAAACTACTTTTCCTATAAAACAATCGATTCGCAACCTGGATCCGATTCGCGAATCGCTTTTCGATGCGAATCGAATCGGATAGTGATTCCGAACAATCGCCAGGTTAGTAAAACTCATTCGAAAAGGCAAGCAAAAAATATTACTACTTGAAATTTTTCTAAATTGTGCTAAATTATCAACGTTCTTAGAGATAAGAATTAGGAATGTAGTAGTTTCTATTTTGCAACGCCCTGACTGGTCAGGAAGTTGTGGGAATATATTGAATACCACATGGTCAAGCGTTGCTGACACTACTACCTTCCTGACCGCTTTTTCTGCGGTCTTTTTTTATTATTATTTAAAGAAAGGGAAAAGTGTTTTTACTCCTGTGCCTTGTTGATTTTTCGGACAAAGCTTGCTATAATGAAAATATGGGCGATACCAAAACAATATACAAGGAGCCGCAAGACTCGCCGGACCGGGAAATCGGACGGAGGCTTAAGCAGCTGCGCGCAACCCGCGGAATGACGCTTGACGCCCTTGCGTCCCTTATCGGTATCACCTTCCAACAACTTCATAAATACGAGATGGGAACGGCAAGAATGTCCGCGCATCGCCTTCACCTTATCTCGAAAGTGTTCAAGGTCGACGTCAACTATTTCTATGGCGAGGAGATCGCCGAGAACAAAGATTTCGTGGTTGAAGAAGAGCGCACGGCCTATTCCACACCGCTTAACAACAAGGAAAGCAACAAGCTTTTGACCGCGTATTGGAAAATCGACGACGTGGAAACGCGCAATAAGGTCCTTATGTTCGTGGAAACGATGGCCGCGGCGCCCAAACAAACCAAAAACAATAAGGCATAACCGCAAGCCCTTGCGATAACACCACCCACACAAACGCCAACTGCTCTTGGCGTCCCGCCATCGCCACAACCTTTCTATACATTGTAGCTCTCCAGCGAGTTCACTCGCTGCGCGCACCACGCCGCCCCCATCCCCGCCTTCGCGAGGACAGGCTCCGTGCGTGCGCGATATACATCGCTTTCGCCCGCTGGCGGTATTGGCTTGCTCGTGATGGGGGTGTGGCTATGGCGGAACTTCTGTATGCTTGATCAATCCGAAAGCACAAAATACCCGCGGGGGACGCGAGAGAGCTGGCGTATCGATTCGGACTCCAACATATCGCGAGAAATCGAAGTGTCATTTTTTATCAAATCGCGCCTGTGTCTTAGTGTAGCTAGCGTATCGCGGCGATCCTCGAGCGTAGCCTCGGCGCGGGCCAATCGCCCCTTCGCCTTATAAAACGCAAACACCGAATTATTGCCGAACGCAAGGCTTGCAAGCGCGCTTATGCCCAGGAGCATCAAAACCGAGAAAAGTAAAATAAGGCCCGTCTTGTTCATGCGCTTATAATATCATTTTTGCCTTGCCAGCGCAAGCTTTTCGTGCGAAGGTTCCGATATGAAATTAAAGAACATCGAAATCGCAACACCAGTATTCCTTGCTCCTATGGCCGGCATTACCGACAAACCTATGCGCGATATCGCTCAATCCTTCTCAAGAGAAATCGTCGCAGTATCCGAAATGGTGCCAAGCGCATCGCAGGTAATGCTTGCCGACGCAAAACGCCGACGCAGCGATCGTAGCGAGAGAATGTTCGAGAAGGTTTCCGGCCGCGGCCTGACCAGTGTTCAAATATTCGGAAACGACCCCGCCGTAATGGCTCGCGCTGCACGCATAAACCAAGACCTTGGCGCGGACATAATCGACATCAACATGGGCTGTCCGGCCCCAAAAATAGTCAAAAACAAATCCGGTGCCGAACTTATGCGCGATCCGCGGCTTGCCGAGGCAATCATACGCGCGGTGCGTAAGGCAATCGAAATTCCGCTTACGGTCAAAATCCGCACGGGCTGGGATTCGGGCTCGGTCAACGCTGTGGAATTCGCGCGAATGGTCGAAGCCGCAGGTGCCGACATGCTGACTATACATGGTCGAACACGCGCTCAGATGTATAGCGGATCCGTCGATTTGAAAACCATAGCCGCAGTGAAAAAAGCTTTGAAAATTCCAGTCATCGGCAACGGCGATGTGGTGGATTACGCATCGGCAAAACGTATGCTTGACACCGGCGTTAACGGAGTGATGATCGGGCGGGCGGCGGTCGGCGCGCCTTGGTTGCCTGCTCATGTTTTACATTTCATAAAAACCGGAGAGGAGTTGGCCGAGCCGTCTTTGCCTGAAAAAGCTGAAATTATAAAACGCCACATTGCGGCCATGATCGAATGTTATGGCGAGAAGGCGGGCGTGATAAATTTTAGAAAACATTTGGCCAGCTACTCGCGCGGGCTTAAGGGAGGCGCGGACTTCCGCCGTATGGCCACAGTCGCCGGAAGTGTCGAGGAAATGTTGCGCCTTGTGGGGAAGTATTTTGAACATAAATAATAAAACCCAAATCTCTTCTTATGGGCAAGCAAGCTAGGAGAGCGAGGCTCCGCCGGAGGAGATTTTAGACTACGCCTTTAGGCGCGCGCAGTTTATAACATAGGTTTAATCTGCCCCAAACTTGCCTCGCCGTCGCAATAACTCCCATCACGCATCAGCAAACCACGCCGACCCGCCTTCACCCTGTCATTCCGGGCTTGACCCGGGAACGAAGTGAACGCGTAGCGGACAATCCAACCTTAAACATAACGCTGATTCAGTGTCGGAACTAAGGTTTAGTTCCGGCGAGGCAAGGCAGGGCGGGACGCCACATCGGTGGCCTTGTTGAGGCTAGCTCGCAAAAAAGATTTGCATTTGCATGCGCTAAGGAATATTCTATTTCAACCAAGGAGAAAAATATGCCAAAAACCGATGTCGGCGCGGGAACAGCCGTAATCGTATTCAACTCGAGACGCGAGTTCTTTATGCTCAAGCGCCACAGCAAGCTTGGCCACGTGCCAGGCGCCTATTGCATGCCGGGCGGGTGGATCGAGAAATTCGAGGCCACGCTTGACGCCGGGCGGCGCGAAGTCATGGAGGAAATAGGCTGCCGCGTCAAGGCCATAGCTATTGTCGGCACGGCGGACGTGATAAAGCACGACGAGGGGGTGCACAACATAACCGTAATAATGGCCGCGATCTTGGCCGACGGCGAAGTGCCGAAAAACGCCGAACCGCACAAGGCCGAGAAAATAATCACCCTGCCATTCGCCGAATTTGCAAACATGCCGCGACCGATATTCGTGGATTACGCGGCGTGCGTTTCCATGCCCGAACTCGAGAAGTTTTTGGACGAGAATCTTGGTTAAAAAAATCAAGGGGCAAGTTCAACTGTCATTCCCGCGGCGTTATGTTTTCGTCATTCCGGGCTTGACCGGCAATCCAGTCAATTATAATATTACCTTATGAAACAAGCTTACGTCTATATCCTTGCCAACAAGAAAAACGGGACTATTTACATAGGCGTATCGTCAGATTTGATTAAACGCATTTATGAGCATAAAAATAAATCTCACAAAGGATTCAGTGCAAAATACGATATATGTAAATTGGTTTACTATGAAGTTTTCGATGATATAGAATTGGCAATAGCAAGGGAAAAGCAGCTCAAGAATTGGCGGCGGGAATGGAAATTGGAATTAATAGAAAAAACGAATCCCGAGTGGCGAGATTTGTATGAGGATATAATTTTCTAACTGGATTCCGGGTCAAGCCCGGAATGACATGAGAGGGTGCGGGAATGACATTGATAGGCCGCGGGAATGACATGAGGAGTGCGCGAGGAGGAGGGGAAGTGAGTTATTCCTTTGTCATACCGGCCTTCGAGCCGGTATCCAGTAAGTATGGATTGCTGGTCAAGCCCGGAATGACATGAGAGGGTGCGGAAAATTGTCCGGTTGATGCGATAGTTGCGGAGTAGTTTTTCAGTTTAGAAAAAAGGAGGCTTGTTCGGCCTCCTTTTTCAGTTGCAACACTTATCAATAACATTTTTTATTATTATT
>WQWV01000045.1 GCA_009785175.1 Alphaproteobacteria bacterium | reverse complement strand
TTGCCCGAGATATATTTGAAGCCGATGTTATTTATGTCGATAGCGGCTTTGGTAATTTTGAGCGCTTTGGCGTTCGGCCTATCCTCGATCGTCGGGACGGCGCGGACGACCCACATCGCCTGCTCCATTTCGCCCCAGCATTCGGAGAATTCGGTTATCTGGTCGGCTAGTTGGTCAAGGCGGTTGGAGATCAAATCGATCGCCGCGAACATGAACACTATGTCGCCAAGGCCTATTTCCCCGCGGCCATAGAGAACATAAAACGCCACGAAGGTCGGAACGTAGAGGAGGAAATAGCACATGCCCTCGAGCACCGCGTGGCCGTTCGTGATCGATACGCGTGCGGCGCGGTATTTCCTATATCTGTTCTTGAGGTAGCCCCAGACGTAATTTTCCTCGAGCCGTTCGCCGGAGAAAGATTTCACCGTCGCATAATTCGAAATCGAATCGATAAGGCGGCCGGTGGCGATGGAACCCGCCTCGCTCGACTCGGTAGCAAGACTGCGCCAGCGCTTGTTTTTCCAAATCATGAACGTCAAGTGAAAGCTTGCCCATACGACGCAGATTGCCGAGAACACCCAATGCGCGCGGTTGAACATGAAAAGCGCAGCGACCATGAATATCGCCGTGTCAAACATTCTTGCGCTAAGGTCGATTATCGCGCGCGTGTTGCCCCTTAAATCATTAATCTTGTTGCCTAGGTGTCCGGGGAAGTTGTTGATAAAGAAGTTGTATGAAAGCGTGCGGACGTAGGTCGATACTTGATCGACTATGCGCACAGTCATCAGCGTCATGTTCCTTGAGCGGACGTAATGCGTGATCCGCTTTAATACATATATGAATAAATAAAGCCCCATGAAAAGGAAGAACGCCGGAAGCACCGTTTCGCGCATGGTAAGCGCGCCATTGCTGGCCTCGAGCTTTTGAAATCCCTCGACGATAAGCTTGCCTAAATAGGGCCAGAAGACCATAAGGAGACCGTTTATGAAAGAGTATACAAACAAGAGCGAGAACGTCTTGGGGAACTGCTTCACAAAGTGCCAGACGAAGGCGCCCACCGTTTTCGGAAGCGGCGATATGTCATGCCCGCGAAGGTCGGTGTCTATACGTGTCGTCATGACTGCTCCAGCGGTAATTCGAGTTTGACCTTTAGGCCGCCAAGCGTTTTAGAATCGCCAAGCGAGATTTTGCCCCTATGGTTGCCCACGACCTCGTTCACAATCGCAAGGCCGAGGCCGAAGCCGCCGGTGGCGTGGTTGCGGCTGCGCTCGAGCCTGCTGAAGGGTTTAAGGACGTCATCGCGCGACTCGGCGGGAATGCCGTGGCCGTTGTCCTCGATCGTGAATTCAAACTTGCCGCCCGCTTTTTTAAGCGTGATTTGGATTTTCTTTTCCGAATAGCGAATCGCGTTGGCAATCAGGTTCGAAATCGCGCGGCCCATGCTGTCTGGCATGACGTCGGCCATGAGTTTGGTGGGCGACTTGATCGTTATGTCATAGTTGCCCTTGTTCATTTTTCGGACCGTGGTTTTGACAAGTGCGGCGACGTCTGTGCCCTCGAAATCCCCGCGCGCGCTTGATTTCGCGAACGTAAGGTATGCGTCGGTCAGCTTCTCCATCTCGTCGACTTCGGTCAGGAGGGCGAGCTGCATCGACTTGTCCTCGGCGAATTCAAGTTGTAATTTCATGCGCGTAAGCGGCGTGCGAAGGTCGTGCGAAATGCTCGACAACATCTGAGCGCGTTCGTTAAGGTTTCTTTGGATTGCCGCGAACGTGGCGATAAGGTCGCGGCCGGCGGCGCGGATCTGGTCGGGGCCGGTGAATTCAAGGCCCGATATATCCTTGCCCTGTTCCACCAATTTAAGTGCCTGCGTTAGATTCTGGATAGAGCGCGCCTGGCGTTTCGCAAGCGGGATCACTATGATCAAGAACACCGCGGCGGCGCCGAAAATCCAATAGCCGAAGCGGTAGATAGTTCTTGAAAATACCGCGCGCAACGTGGTTTGCATGGAAAGGACGCCGCTCGGATGCTGAATTTCCACGCGAACCTGGTTGCTGCGCTCGTTCGCGACGATGGAAAACGGCTGATCAAGACGGCGGTTTAGCTGGCGCCTGACGGAGCTTAGGAAAAGGACGCGCACCTGCTGCGGAATTTCGGACGTTCCGATTTTCACGTCGGGTATAAACTTCACGTCGATATCGAAATTATCACGGGCGAGGGTGCGAAGGTCGTCAAGGTGCTCGTCCCCGAACTGGGTATAAAGATCGCTTATCGTCGCGATGTTGCTTGCGAAAAGGGCTGCGCGCGCGGCGGAGTCCTTCTTGTGCGATTGGTAATACGCGGCGCTTGCCAGCATAGTGAAAAGCACGATGGGCGCTACGACCAAGAACGTCAGGCGGCCGCCCACGCCGGTCGGGAAATAATTTCTTGAGCGGAAAAGCTTCTTGATTCGCATATTATTCCCCCGTTATGAACCTATAGCCCTTGTGCCGGATCGTGTGCACGAACTCGGGCAGTTTGGGCGTGGTTTCGATTTTTTTGCGAATGCGTGTGATCAGCACGTCGACCGAGCGCGGTTCGGATTTGAGTTTTTTCGCAAGGTCGTCCCTTAGGATCAATTCGCCGCGGTTTTCGACAAGGCGTTTCAAGACCGCGTGCTCGGCGGTGGTAAGGCGCACAAGCTTGCCATTGCGATTTATAAAACCGCTAGAGGTGTCGTATTTGTTGGGGCCGAACGTTATGACTTCGCCCTTGTGTCCGGCGATTGAGCGTTTCAAAATAATCCGCATACGCAGCGTCAGCTCGCGCGGGTTGAAAGGCTTGGGCAGGAAGTCGTCCGCGCCGCACTCGAGGCTTTCGAACTTGGCGTTGTCCGTGCCGTCGGCTGTCAATATTATCGCGGGCGTGTTGTTGCCGTCCGCGCGCAGAGATTTGATAAGCGATATGCCGTCTTCGCCGGGCATCATCTTGTCAACAATCATGATGTCGTATTTTTGGGCGGCAAGTTTGGTGCGCGCTTCGGCGGCGGAATGCGCGACGTCGGCGGTGAAGTCGTCCCGCTCGGCGAAAGTCTTTATCAGCTTGGCGATCTTCGCATCGTCGTCGATTACAAGCACATGTCCGTTATCGGCTAGGGGCATCGCTGTTCCTCATCGGCATGATGCGATATTGTCCCTCGGGAATCGAATCCTCGTCGTCGCAGTCGATCGCGTCCTGGTGCGGGTTGGCGGGACGGCCGCGACCGGGCTTGTTCCGAAGCTTCATCAACACATAGCCGCGGCTTGACGACGACTGCTGCTCTTCGGCAAGGCCGGTGGAATAGAAACCGCCGACCTGGGCGTGGTCAAGGTCGACATAGTCTATGTTGAAGTTGAAGCGCATGCGGCTCGACTCGCCGGCCTGAAACTCGCAGGAAAAGCCGTCGTCAAGCAGCATCGCCTGGAACATATCGTTCACCTCGACCGCGGTGCGCGAGGCGTTGCATGGGCTTTTGACCCCGTTGGCGTAGATGTCGAAGTTCATCGAGAAGATCACGCGGCTTAGGTCGGTCGAATACACCGCGTCCGTTATTATGAACGAGGATACGTCCATGATCGCGCCGGTTTCGCCTATCCTGGAGGTATAGCGAATCGAGCTTGCGCGGCAATCGCGGGTGATCGGATCGGCTTCGCATAGCAAGACCTGCGTCTTGTCATTTATATAGAACAAGTGCGAGATGGTTTCGCGGATAAACGCATGGCTCATATCGGGATTCGAGCGCGTGCAGCCGGGGGTGCGGCAGAGGATAACAGGTTTCCTTGGCAGGCGTTCTTCTTGGCGGCGGGCAGTTTGCTGCTGTGCCTGCATTGCCTGCATTGCCTGCTGCTGTTGCATCTGCTGCTGACGCGCTTGCTGTTGCTGTCTTTTGGTGGGGCGGCGGTTGAGGCTTTGGCAAGCGCTTAGCGCGAACGCGGCGACGATTACAAGCGTGTGTAAAAACAATTTTTTCATGGTGTCCTCTTCTCAAGGTTATTTCTAGCACGCCCTTTGAAATATTTCAAGTGTCAAAAATACTGCTTGACAAAATTTAGCGGGGGGGGGTAGATTTAGTCTATATTAACAAAAGGAAATAAAAATGCAGCAAGTTCAAGCAGCGTCGAATGTCGTAGAATACCCCATGGTCGAGCAGGTGATAGAAGCGCTTAAAAAATATAAAATGGAAAATTTTCTCGATTCCCAGATATTGACGGACGGCTCGGCATTAGCCATGGTAAAGGCCAGGAACGAATTCGAGAAGGTTTGCGTCAAATATGTCGAAGGTCTTTTGCGCGCCAACAAGATAACGCGCGTTCCGGCCGAATTTGATCCCAAAAATATCGATATGGCGGTTCTTCCAAGCAATATGGCAAGGAATGTCAAGAAAATCAAAAGCGCCGGTATCGAAAGATACGAAGTGCCCGGACTTATCATAACACGCGCTCATTGCAGCCTCAATGACGCCCCCTACTGCGGCTATTGGGAAGTCGTGTTCGGATCGGGCGACGAGGCGGAGGTCGACACATACGAATCGAAATCTCAATCAGGAGGTCGCGACAATTATATAGGTTCCATATTCGCCTATGTGCAGGGAATTTATAGCGGACATGAAAGGCCGGCCGCTGTTCGCGGAGTTTCAATCGACGCGAGCAAGCCCTATGCCCAGGAGATAGAAAGGCTTGTCGGGGACAATGCCGCGGGTAGGGCTGTTGTCGTGAACGAGGGGAATCAGAAGATATAGTTTTCGCGGGGTTATACCTTACTATTGCCTAGCCCGGAGTTCCGCGGCGCGGGTCTCAAGCTGAGCGCTGAGCGAGCGAACTGGATTCTCGCCCCTGGCGTCCGCCGCCTGCATGATATTGCTGTATTCCGATCTTAGGCTTGCTGCAAGCGACATGCCCTCGATCACAACGTCGGCGACCTTGAAGCCAGCAGGTGTATATCTTAGGCGCCAGACTATCTCGACCGGTCTTGCGCGGGGATCGTCGAATATAGATCGGGAGGTCAGAAAGAACTCGCCTTCGCGTTGCGCCGGGCGGATGCTATCTATCCTTATATTCACGCCGCCGATACCGTCGAAATTATTCGCCTGTGCCACAGTTATAAAATTCTCGAAACTTATGCGGAAGGCGGCGAGGTCATCGGCGGATGCGCGTCTTGCATGCGGGCCAAGGATAAAATTCGATATGGTGTCGAAATCCAAATTCTCGTGGAAGAGTTTTTTTAGCGCGGCGAGACGCTCTGTATCGTTCTTTTTGGAAATGACTTCGGGCAACGAAACCGTTATCAGCTGTTCGGCAAATATGCGGGCGTCGGCGATGGTTTTCGCTGTGGTTGCGACCGATATAAAAAGCGCGGCAGCGAATGCGAGTGCTCTCATTTATTCCTCCTGATGGGTAAACTATACCTTTAATAGCGCCGAAGACAAGAGGTTTTTTGCGGATGCGGAATCTATGCCCAAGAGCGCCAGTGCGAAAAGGTGTTCGGGGTTGGCGCCGTAAACCGCGGCCGAGTGGGATGCCGCTATGCCCGGCGTCGTGATATGTTGCGTCGGGTGCGCGGTGCCGTGCGCGGTGGGCGAAAGGAGCATTATCCTAAGGTCCTGTTTAGCTTCGGCGTTTTTGATTTTGGTTGCGGCCTTCAGCGAGCTTTGGAAATTTATTTGTGAATCGTCGCGGGCGACTCCGGCAAGTTCGATTTTCGATTTGGAATTGTCGCCGGTGTGGACTACGTCTACTTGCAGGTTGATTTTTTGCGCGGCGTGCGTTTCGGCGGCAAGCTTCACGTCTGCGGTCGCGTTTTTGCCAAGCGTGATCGTAATGTGCGTATCGGAGCTTGCGGCTTGCCTTAGCGCGAAGTGTTGGTCGGCCTTGATGTCGTAGTTCTTAAAAACCATTTTTCTCGATTTCCTTGGCGAGGAGGTGGCCGCCAGAGCGGGCGATTTTTCCAGCCTCGATCACGTGCACGGCGTCGGGCTTTAGCGCGTCTATCAACTTTGGATAATGCGAAATGACGACGAAGCGCGTGCCCTTGGCGCGTTGGTATTCGATCGCCTTTATTATGATGTCGATCGAGGATATGTCGACGCCGGAATCGGGCTCGTCCAATATCGCAAGTTTAGGATTGGCGAAAAGCATCTCGAGCATGGAAAGCCGCTTCTTCTCGCCGCCGGAAAAGCCTACGCCGACATCGCGGGCAAGCCATGCGGACGGTATGTCGAGAAGTTCGCAATACGTCTTAGCAAGCGCGAAGAATTCAGGCGCGGTAAGCGGTTTTTCACGCGCCGCGTTGGCTGCGTTTTTAAGGAGCGTGGAGATCGAGAGGCCGGGAATCGCGGGCGTAATCTGTTGCGATAAAAATATACCGGCGCGGGCGGTGGCGTCGGTGGCAAGCGCGCTTATGTCGGCGCCGTCGAATTTTATTTCGCCCTCGGT
>WQWV01000044.1 GCA_009785175.1 Alphaproteobacteria bacterium | reverse complement strand
GCGGATTTTTCAAATCGCACGGGTCGAGGAGTTTTGTGCACACCTCGCACTGATCGCCGCGCGCATCTCCGCCGCAATGCGGACACTCGCCGTGAATGTATCTGTCGGCAAGGAATCGCTTCTCGTCGACGCAATAGATCTGCTCGACCTCGCGCTCTTCGATAAATCCTGCGGCATGAATCTCGCGCGCGATCTGTTGGGCAAGCGCTATGTTGTTCGTCGACGAGGATCGTCCGAAATAATCGTGCGAGATATTGAATTTTTCGTAAATCTCTTTGTGCATAAGATGGTATTTAAGGACATAGTCGGCAACCGGCATTCCTTCTTTTTCCGCACCGATTTCGTTGGCCGCTCCGTGCTCGTCTGTGCCTCCTATGAACAAGACTTCGTTTCCGACAAGACGGTTATAGCGCGCGAACGCATCCGCCGGCATATAGTTCCCGGCCAAATGGCCAAGATGAGGCAAACC
Source organism: Alphaproteobacteria bacterium (assembly GCA_009785175.1). GTDB lineage: Bacteria > Pseudomonadota > Alphaproteobacteria > Rs-D84 > CACZYB01 > WQWV01. The sequence goes on along the minus strand of WQWV01000044.1, from coordinate 6,015 downwards.
GTTGACATACGGTATCGCCGAGGTTATAAGGATTTTCTTTTTCATAATACGATTATACCCTCGAAAATTTGAAATTTACAATACTTCTTTTAGGATTATATACGACTTACCCACATCCGACGACATCAACGCGGCAAGCACTACTTCGGCATCGTCGATTGCACGCAATGCCAGCACAAGCCGCTCGAACTCGGCGGTGAAGATTCGGGCGAAGCCTGCGAACTCGGGGTTGGCCACAGCCTGGCGCACGGCGGCCATTCCGACCTTGCCAAGCTTGTCGGCTACATGGCGCGAGAATACTCCCTTTGCGCCCGCGTTGAATTTGCCCCACAAATCGCGGGCCTCCTCGGGCGATAACATGCGCGCCAGATCGATGGCAAGCGAGTTTAGCTTCCCGATAATCTTCCCGCTGCGTTTTAAGAAGGCCGAGGGATCGGTATTCTGCGCCGCCAAGATAGTGCGTAAAATATCTTTGTGCAGCGTTATGTCGTCCATGACCTGTGCTATTTTTACCGCGGCAAGTTCGGAATTTTTGTTCATCTCTTTGTATTTCTCGCTGAACATGTCGACCGAGTTTTGGGCATCGATCGCCATCTTGTTTATATATGAGGCGACCGAGGCGAGGGTCTTTGAGGATTGATTTGCGATCATGTCGAACTCGCTTGTGCGAGATGACACGAACTTCGAGAACTTGTCCGCCACTTCGTCAAGCGTCGCGCCGATGTCCTGCGCTCCCTTAAGGTCGCCGGCAAGCGCTGCGACGGATTCTTCCGCTTCTTTTGAGGCGCGTGCTATGCCGGACACTTCGCGTTTGATGTGTTCCGCATCGGTTCCAAGTTGACGTGTTATTCCGGCCATTTCGGCGGACGCCTCGCGCATGGTGGAACTGACGTTGGTCAACCCTTCCATGGCCGAGTTCATGTTGCTGCTCGCCATGTTGGCTTTGATTAAAATCGAGTCGGCCACGCCGCCGAGCTTGTCGTCAAGCTTGGTTGAGATCGCGACCACGTTGTTGGCGACCGAGCCGAGTTTCGCGTCCATAGCGCTAAGGGCGACGGTTGCCTGCTCGACGGTATCGCCGATGTTTTTGTTCTGTGTAGCGGTATAGGTTTCAAACAGACGCACATTGGTAAGCACAGCGTTCGCTGTGTTCTCAAGGTCGACCATCTGCTGCTTTAGCGCACCCTTGATTTCGGTTGCGAATTTGAAAGCTGCTTCGGCCTGCTCGGCCATAACTCCGCCTGCTCCGCCAAGCGCCTGCTCGACCGCTCCGACCGATCCGATGATCTGCTTCGAGTTTCCGTCGAATTTCGCCGCCGATACGTCAATAGAGGATGCCACATTGTCCATTGCGTCTTTCATTGTAAGCGTCGCTTCGGCAAGTGCTACGGCGGAATCCCCGGCCTTCGCGATCACAACTCCGATAGCGTCCGACACGTCGCGTGAGATCCCAAGGATCACGTCGCGCTTCGCGCCGATTTCACCCTCGAGATCCTGAAGCGATTTCACGGTTCCGTTCGCGGCAAGTCCCACAAGCTCGGGCATGGCGGCGAATTGACTTGCGGCCTGATGAGCGGTCTTCATTATTTCGCCGGTCTTGTCCTTGAACACGTTCGCCTGACTCTCGAGGCGATTTGCGATGAAAGCAGAGTATTCGGATATTTTATCCATGGCGGCCGAGGCGACGCGGCGAGTGTCTTCGGATATGATGCTAAGGTTTCCTACCGCGCCGTCCATGCTTGCCACGACGTCGGAAATTTTGGCGGAGGCCATGTTGGATTTCAACACGAATTGCGAGCTGCGTTCCTCTATGTTGCCGATAATCTGCGCCGAGCGTTCTGCCATAGCGTCGGCCGAAGCGACAAGCAGGTTCGAGGCGTCGGTTATGCTCTTGACGCTTACGTCCGTGCTTGCGATAACGTTCGCCGCGGTGGAATCAAGCGTTCCCTTCGCTTCTTCGACATCGCTGATCATATCGTCGGTCATGCCAAGGGTCTTGTCGATAGCTTCGCGCATCTGTTCCATCTTAAGCGACATGTCGGAACACGCCGCAGCGGATTTTTCCCGCGCAACGATTGCGGACTCGCCAAGCTCGGCTGCCGCGGATTTGATTTTCTCAAGGTTTCGTTTCGAGTTCTCGTCGATATCGCCGGAAATGCGGTCAAGCCCTCCTGATATTTCGGTCAAGCCCGCAAGATGGCGCTTAGACCCGTCAAGCGCGGTCTTCATAAACCCTTCGCCGTCAAGCGCCACCTGCTTTATATCGGCGGAAATTTCCTTCATCTGCGTAATCAGCTTCGCAAGCCCCTCCGATTCTTCGGCAAGCTTCTCGCGTATAACGGCAACGATCGCGCCTTGGTCGCCATGCGGATCTATAATGCTTTGGATAAAGGGATAAAGCACGCGCCGCTCGTAATTCGAGTTCATGTTCCTCTCGATAAAAAGCGCGACCGACCAGGCGAAAACCAGCGGCATGATAACGCCGGCCAATAATCCGCCGAACTCGTGCGGCATCATCATGGATATATTTGCAAGGGAATAGGCCGATTTGCCTATGTAATATGCCAAAAGAGCCACCCAGATTACGGAAAAGCCAAGCGCCCCGCCATAAATCCACCACGGATTTATGCGTCGATAACCATAGGCCTTGTTGAACCCGTCATAGCTATGTGCGGCATTCTGCTGCATTTTCTCTTGCTCTTTCACGCTTGGCATTATAGCATGAATCAAGGGGGAAATAAAGCAAATGTTCAAAGCCGCCGCCATAGCCATGATTTTCACCGCAACCGCGGCAAGCGCGAGCGATCGGTTCAGTGCGCGCCATTCCCTTATGCCGACCCCTCCGCCAACAACACAAGCGCAAGAATCCGAAAAACCAACCACGCCGCAATTACCTATTGTTGAGGATAAGGTAGTTCTAAAACCCCTTGAACTCGACGAAGCAGCCCGCACCAATTACCTCCCCCCGCTCGAGGAGTTGCGCCGCACGCTGGCAGAGCGCTCTGACCAGCCGGCAAGGGCGCACGTTTCATCTTATCTTAATGTCGCCACGGCAAGAAGCGGGCTCGCGCATTTCACCGCCAAATATCCGCAACTGGGCCGCCTCGAGCATAAAATAGAACCCGGCGAAGGCGGGATTTTCCGCCTGATGATTCTTGGCACTTATGGCGATTTGACCCGGCTATGCACGGAAATGAACGTGCTAAGCGATAATTGTAGTGTGGAATAAAAAATATTTGACAAAGTTATTTATAAGTCTATAATGACCTTGGAAAACAACAAACGAGGTCCAATATGATTATACAAGCTGCACAAAGAAAAAACACCCTGCTTAAGGCGATTTCGAATTTCATCGACCGCAACGAAGTGAACAAGGTTCCGGCGGACGATAACTCTGACGATATAACTTATCAAACCCCCGACAAGGAAGTGGAACTCGTTGGAAAATACAAACATAAGCTCAGGCGCAGCAAATTCGTGCTGAAAAGCGTCAAAATATTCGGAACAGAAGCACCCAAGGACATAGCCGACGAGGTATCATACCTTATGCTCCACAGACATTCATACCTTGATGGTATAAAAAAGAATGGCTGGACGCGCCATCGCAAACACGGCAAAAGAGTCGATACCAACGCCAAAAAGCTCCTTGAAATCGCCAAGCAGCAGGAAGCAACGCTCGCCGCCAACATAGCCTTCTTCAGCAAGCTTAAAACCGAATTGTTTTACGGCTAGGGCCCGGCGAATACAAAACTCCATGGGCGCCTTGACATACCCGCGGGTTTCCTATATCATAATGCGGACATGACAGACGACAAGTCCATCAAATACTGTTCCTTCTGCGGTAAATCGCAGCAGGAGGCCAAGAAGCTGATTGCCGGCCCCAGCGTCTATATCTGCGACTCCTGTATCGCCCTTTGCGGCAATATTATCAAGGAGGAGAACAAGAAAACCACCACCTCGTCCCTTAAAACCGCCCAAACTCCGGCCGCGATGTCGGAACACCTCGACGATTATATTATCGGGCAAAGGTCGGCCAAAAAGACGCTGGCCGTCGCGGTTTATAATCACTACAAACGGCTTTATAACACCGAAGTCGGCAATGATGTCGAGATACAGAAAAGCAATATCCTCTTGATCGGCCCGACCGGCACCGGCAAGACGCTGCTTGCGAAAACGCTTGCCAAGGCGCTAGATGTGCCGTTTGCGATAGCGGACGCAACTACGCTGACCGAGGCCGGATACGTCGGCGAAGACGTGGAGAATATTCTGGTAAGACTGCTCCAGGCCACAAATTACGATGTCGAGAAGGCCAAACGCGGCATTATCTATATTGATGAAATCGACAAGATCTCGCGCAAATCCGAAAACCCTTCACTTACCCGCGATGTTTCCGGCGAAGGCGTGCAGCAGGCCTTGTTGAAACTTATCGAGGGCACGACGGTGTCCGTTCCGCCACAGGGCGGGCGCAAACACCCTAACCAAGAGTATATCCAGTTCGACACCTCGAACGTGCTTTTCATCTGCGGCGGAGCGTTCGCCGGAATCGACAAGATTATCGAGTCCCGCACCCGCGAAACGGCCATCGGCTTCGGCGCTAATGTGAAATCCAAAGATAACAAAAACCTCACCGAGCTTTTCGCGAAAATCGAACCCGAGGACGTTGTGAAATACGGCCTTATCCCCGAGCTATTGGGCCGCCTCCCGATAATCGTGTCGCTCGAGGAATTGGACGAAGAGGCGCTGATTTCGATCCTGACCGAACCGAAAAACGCCCTTATCAAGCAATACAAAACGTTGTTCGATATGGAAGGCGTCGAGCTTGAATTCACACCCGACGCGCTGATCGAGGTCGCCAAGCTTGCCATCAAACGTAAAACCGGCGCCCGCGGCCTGCGCTCGATAGTTGAAAACCTTCTGCTCGATACGATGTTCTCGCTTCCCGACGCCAAGAGTGTCGCCAAGGTAGTGGTGGGCCGCGAAACGATCGTCGACAACCAAAAACCCCTGCTGATTTATGAACAGGACAAACAGATAGTTTAACTTTTACCCCCGCTGGGGGATCTTTTTTAGGGAGTAGCACTGTGAAACCGCGCATAAAAATACTTATCCTGACGCCGTTGTTAGGCGGCGGGATAAGGATTTTGCGGCAAGGTTGCAAGGGATTTACTCCTATAACAAAAGTAAAGGAAACAGGAAATTGAATAAAAACATAATCGCTATTGATGGGCCTGCGGGCGTGGGCAAAGGCACCCTAACCCGTGCGCTTGCGAAACACTACGACTTCGCGGTTCTTGATACCGGAAGCCTTTATCGCGCCGCGACCTTCAATCTGATCGAGAAAGGCTACGATATGGAGAATATCGATTCGGCCATCGCGCTTGAGGAGACGAAAAAAATCTCGGACAACCACAAAATTTTGGAATACGCCAAGCGCGACGAAATCCGCCTTCCGCTTACCACCAAATATGTATATGTAGTGGCCGACAATCCGCCCCTTCGCGAAGTGCTTAAGGTTTATCAGACGGAGTTCGGGTTAAATCCTCCGGGCGGCAAGCGTGGCGCGATAATCGAGGGGCGCGACATCGGGACGGTCATCTTCCCCGGCGCGCCGGTAAAAATCTTTTTAACCGCAAGCTCCGAGGTCCGGGCGCGTCGACGTTTCTATGAATACGAGGCTGCGGGCAAACCGGCGAATTATGACGAGATATTGGCCGAGATGGTCAAACGCGACGCCCGCGACACCCACCGCGCAGTCGGAGGCCTGATTGCCGCCGACGATGCAGTGATAATCGACACCTCGGAAATGTCCATCGAACGGGTAATCGAAACCGCATGTAAATTGATCGATTCAAGGTTGAAGTTGTAATCCCCCCCCCAGTCATTACCCGGCTTGACCGGGTAATCCAGTGAAGTATATAACCCAAATCCCTCCTGCGAAGAGCTGGACGCAGGACAGCGCAAGCTTTGCAGGAGGGATTTATAGCTACGCCGAAGGCGCCCCCCTTTTTTTGAATC
>WQWV01000043.1 GCA_009785175.1 Alphaproteobacteria bacterium | reverse complement strand
CGACAACATGGTCGCCTTCGGTGGCAAGGTTGCGATCCTTGACGAGCTGGCGGACGTATTCGTCGACCTTGTCGCCGGAGAGCTTGGACGCGTCTTCGAGGACGGGGATTACGCCCCAGGACATGCCGATCTTGTCAAGAATCCTTTGGTTCGAGGAGACGGCGACGATGGGCGCGTTGGGACGGCGTTTCGATATGTTGATCGCGGTGGTGCCGGAGGTCGTGAATGCGACGACGGCCTTGGCCTTGACCTCTTTGACGATATTCATGGTGGCAAGGGCCATCGCGTCGGAAATCGTGCTGCCGGTCATGTCGCGGTTATAGGTTTCGATATACGAGCCGTAGTCGTCGGACTTTTCGACTTCCTTGATTATCGAGGACATGGTTTTCACCGCTTCGACAGGATATTTTCCAAGCGTCGTTTCGGCCGAGAGCATGGTGCAGTCGGTGCCTTCGTAAACCGCGTTGGCGACGTCGGTCACCTCGGCGCGGGTCGGGAACGCTCCTTCGACCATAGATTCCAGCATCTGGGTGGCGACGATTACGGGGCGGCGCTTGTCGCGACAGACCTTGATCATACGCTTTTGCGCGGCGGGAACCTTTTCGGGGCCGATTTCGACGCCAAGGTCGCCGCGGGCGATCATGACGATGTCGGAGAGCTCGACGATTTCGGGAAGCGCTTCGGGCGTGATGGCCGAAGGTTTTTCAATCTTGTTGATGATGGCGGCGCGGCCACGGACGGCTTCGTGAACCTTCCTCATATCGTCGGCGCTTTGTGCGAAGGAAACGGCGACCATGTCGACACCCATAGCGGGGGAAAGCGCGAATTCCATATCTTTGAGATCCTTTTCGGTAAGAACAGGAAGGGGGACGATGGTATCGGGAAGGTTGAAGCCCTTCTTGCCGCGAATCGTGCCGCCGACGATAACTTTGGTTTTGATGAAGCCCTTGCCCTTGGATACAACCTGAACCTTGAGCTTGCCGTCGTCGATAAGGACTACGTGGCCGATGTCGAGGGATTCGAGAATCTCGGGGTGAGGAAGCTTGACGCGGGTCGAATCGCCGAACGCGTCATCGGAATCAAAAGTGAACTCTTGTCCGGCGACGATCTGGGCCTGGCCTCCGCCGCCGTTTTCGCTGCCTTCTTTGAATGTGCCAAGGCGAAGCTTGGGCCCCTGAAGGTCGGCGAAGACGGGGATCCTTTTACCAAGTTCCTTCTCGAGCCTTTTGACGATATCGAACTTGGCCTTGTGCGCCTCGTGCGTGTCGTGGCTGAAGTTAAAGCGGCAGATGTCCACGCCGGCTTCGATTACAGCCTTAAGGCTTTCATAGCTCGAGGTGACGGGGCCGATGGTTGCGACGATTTTGGTAAATCGAAAATCCTTGTCTGTCATTTTTTTTCCTTTTTTCTTTTTTTGCTTGAATTAAACCAAAAGTGTGGCTATATGATATATGACTTTCAAACTTTTGCAATAAAAAAAGGGGGAACAATGGTAAAAAAAGTAGTTAAACAAAATTCGGACGTCGACGCCGCGCAACTTCAATCCTTCATCGACCGCGTAGAGCGCCTCGAGGACGAGATGACACAGATCCGCGCCGACGTGCGCGAAATCTTCGCCGAAGCCAAAGAGTTCGGATACGACCCGAAAATCATGCGCGCAGTTATCCGCCTTAAGAAACTCGACGAAGCAGACCGCGAGCAGATCGACGAGCTTACCACTACATACCGCCACGCGCTTAACGTCTAATAAGGACTCCATGGCAAACACACAGATCAATGTAAACAACAAGATACGCGCCCGAGAGGTTCGTGTCATTGATGCAACCGGCGCCAACCTTGGCGTTATGTCAACTGCAGAAGCACTTGGCCGCGCACGCGCAGACGGCCTTGATTTAATCGAAATCTCGCCGACCGCTATGCCCCCGATCTGTAAGATCATGGACTATGGAAAATATAAATACGAAGAGTCCAAACGTGCGGCGCAGCAGAGGAAGAATCAGAAGACGGTCGAGCTTAAAGAGTTGACGTTCAGGCCTAATATAGAGAAACACGATTTGGACGTAAAGCTCAAGGCCGCGCGCAAGTTCATCGCCGAGGGCAACAAGGTCAAGTTCACTATACGCTTTCGCGGCCGCGAGCTTAGCAACATGACCGTCGGAATAAATTTGTTCGACCGGATCAAGGCCGAGCTTGCCGACGAAATCAAGGTGGAAAAAGAACCCACTGCCGAAGGACGCCAGATGCAGATGGTCGTCGCGCCGGCTAAGTAGCAATAATGGAAAACAGAAATTCTCTTTTTAGGACTCTTGTATCCCCAGGCTTCTGGATCGAACAAATAAAACGTGTCGGAAGGGGCGTTGTCGGTATTTTCGAGCGGGCAAAAGAAACGCTTGGAACCGCCAAAGACGCTGTGTGGGGCTTTATCGTAAACACGGTGCGAAAGATAGTCCCACAACCCGCCGCCGCACCGAATCTTTCCGAGCCATCGGCTGCCAAGGTCGAGAAACCGCAGGAACTGCCCGTTAAAAAGTCGGTCGAGATCGCGCCCGAGGTTGCGTCCAAGCCCGAGCCGGAGTTGACGCCTGTTAATGAAATCCCCGTCCAAGCGCAAGCGATTAAAAAAAAACAGCCGGCACCGGTTCGAAAAGTCTATCATGCGCCCGTCGAAGATCCGAAGGCCAAGGCGTTTCGCTCGATCGACGTAGCCCAAAAAAAATGGGGCTGTATGAGCATGGTTTTTCCGGCCTCGTTGGTGCACACTCAACGCACAAGCAGATAAAATTTATCGAAGGCGTCTAAATGAAAATACAAACCCAGCATAAAAACATGCTAGCACTTACCGTCGAAGTGAAGTGCAATGTATACGCAACGCTCGAGATGGGCGCCAGGCTTAAGATGGTCGATCCAAACGACCAGAATGGTGCGTGGTGGCCGCTTGTTTGCAGCTTAGAAATTAAAATAGAAGAAACTAAATGCAATAAAATTACGCCCGCGCAACTTTTGAAATTTTTGCAAAGTTATTGGAGCCCGCGAGGATACGATATTACGGAAATAATATCGGTCGATGCCAAGGGGGTTCCGCGCTCGCCTTCGGATTGGGAAAAGCAGATGAACCTTTTTAAGGAAAAATCTGGGCCGGTGAAATAAACAACTTAATAATCCAAATCAAGTGAAATGGGTCAGCTAGCTAGGTTTTAGCGGCGAGCTCGCATTGGCTTGCGGCATGACCTATTGACTTTACCCTATCCTTATATATAATAATCCTATGGCAACGACAAAAGTATTTTCGCCGGCTTTCGTCTTCTTTCCCCTTGCGGGTAAGTAATTTCTGTTATAAAATTAACCACAATAGAAACTGGATTCCGGGTCTAGCCCGGAATGACAAGATGCAAGGAAAATAAAATGACTAAAACAGCTATAACCCCTACCCGCGAGGAAAACTTTTCCGAGTGGTATCACAACGTAATCACCGCCGCAGACATGGCCGAAAACTCGCCTACGCGAGGAGCAATAACAATCAAGCCCTATGGATACGCAATATGGGAGCTGATGAGGGACGAACTCGACCGCCGCATAAAGGCCGAGGGCGCCGAGAACGCTTACTTCCCACTTCTGATCCCGCTTGAATATATGACCAAAGAAGCTTCGCATGTCGATGGATTCGCAAAAGAATGCGCGGTCATAACGCATTATCGCCTAAAGAACGTGGGCGGGAAAATCGTGCCCGACCCGGAATCGGCGCTTACCGAACCCTATATAATCCGCCCCACATCGGAAACAATTATCGGCGAGGCGTTTTCCCGCTGGGTGAATTCTTACCGCGACCTTCCGTTAAAAATAAACCAGTGGGCGAACGTCATGCGATGGGAAATGCGCACGCGGCCATTTATCCGCACAAGCGAATTCCTTTGGCAAGAAGGCCACTGCGCCTTCGCAACACCCGAGGAAGCAAACGCAGACGCACGGCGCATGCACAAGGTCTATGAAAACTACATGCGGGAATTCCTTGCCATCGAAGGCGTATACGGCGAAAAAACCGTCGAAGAGCGTTTCGCGGGCGCGGACCACACCTATTCATGCGAATGGATTATGCAGGACGGAAAAGGGTTGCAGGCCGGAACGTCGCACGACCTTGGGTCCCACTTCGCACAGGCTTTCGGAATCAAATACGACGCGCAGGGCGGAGGGCAGGAATTCTGCCACACCTCAAGCTGGGGAGTTTCGACGCGCATGATCGGAGGGCTTGTCATGACGCATGCCGACGACGATGGGCTTGTTTTGCCCCCGAACGTCGCGCCATGGCAGGTCGTAATAATTCCCGTGGGCAAGGACGACGCGGACGCAGAGCTTGCCGCTTTCTGCGATTCTGTTTCCGAAAGGTTGATTGCGGGCGGAGTGCGAGCTATGGTCGATTCTTCCGATATCAAACCCTCGGACAAACTATGGAAATGGGTAAAGAAAGGCGTGCCTTTGCGTGTCGAAATCGGGCGGCGCGAGATGGAGGTGAATTCGCTTACATTCGTGCGGCGCGACCTTGGAAAACCGTCCGCAAAAACCATAGGTGCAGACGAGTTCGTATCCACTGCGGCCTCTATTTTGACCTTGATGCAGGCGGATATTTTGGCGCGTGCGGCGGCAAGGACTGCGTCCATGATTCATACGGTCGCGGATTTGAAAGAGCTTGACGCGGCGATCGCGGCCGGTAAAATCGGATTCTTCAAGATCAAGTATGATGCGACGCTTGTGCCCGAATACGACGCGATCGAGGAAAAGCATAAGCTGACCCGCCGATGCCTTGACGGTGCAGACGATTCGTTCGTATATGTGGCCAAGGCTTATTAGGAGCAAGCCAGAACGCCGGCTGGGCGGCGGGTCCGAAGGGCGCGCACCCCGGCAAAGGGCGGCGTTCAGCGCGCTTTACTCGCTACGCTCGTTATGATATAATGGTAAAATGACCGCGAAGATAACAGTCCTTAGAACCGAGCCGATTGCGACCAATACCGTCATTATCGCCGAGGCCGGGCGCGCGCTTATCTTCGACCCGTCGGGAGATGCGGCCGAAATCATAAAATTCCTTGAACGCGAAAAGCTTGTCCCGACCGCAATATATATAACGCACGGGCATTGGGATCACACGATGGCCATCAAGGGTCTGACCGAGCGCTATGCCGTCGACTGGCACCTGCACCCGGACGACGAGGAGATGTTCGCGGCTCAGGGCGCATGGTCGTCCAGCTTTCCTTTCCCGGCGTGCGCCGCCCTGCCCCTTAATGAAGGAAAGCAAAAAATCGGCGGAATGGACGCAGAAGTCTTCCTTACTCCGGGCCATACTCCGGGAGGCGTATGTATATATTTCCCAAAACTGAAACTACTTCTTGGCGGCGATACGTTATTCGCGGACACCATCGGACGCACCGATTTATACCTTAGCGACAACTTGGAGATGATAAAATCGCTTGAAAAGCTAAAGGCGCGCAAGTTTCCCGACGACGTGATCCTTATCCCAGGGCATGGGCGCACCGAGAAATTAGGCGAAGTAAAAAGACGAAATCCGTATTTCAGATAGACCTAGACACAAGTCTATTTTTATGATATAATTCCTTTATGTGAGGAATGTATAATATGATGACAGCTATATATACCGCAATCCTGGTCCTGGGCCTTGGCGGAATAGTATCCGGCGGAACCGGCGAGAGGGATCGCGACGAGCCCATAGATTTCGACGGTGTGGTGGCGACACCGAGCGTTGCCTATAGCAAACAGGAATGGATCGACCTTAACGCCGCAAAGCTTGCGGGATATGATTTAAGCGACACCGCGCTTACCGAAATAGTAGACGCGACGGGGAAGAAGTACGAGCTTCAGCTTGGTAAAAACTTTGTAATCCGAAACCCCCTTGTCAACGGTCAGACGGCGATAATGAACAATGACTTCCTATCCCTGCGAATGTTGTCGAATTGCGGAAGCGGGCCGTATACCGGGGATTGCGGAATACCAACCAGCGGAAACCTTTTCATAATGTATGCGAATCCGGTATTCACCGGCGTCGCCACCGCCACGCATTACTGGGACACCGACCTTGGGTCAACCATCAACGCAACCTTTAGAGAGAATCATCTTGGAACGTCCTATGTAGCCTATGACAAACTGACAAACAGTTGGAGCATAGACCTAAGCTTCGTAGAAAGTAAATTCGACGTCCAATTCACCAATCCCGTAGGCATGTTCATTTCCGGAGATGGAGAAAGAATAACCGGCTCGTTCGACTGCAACGGCGCCAACGACAGCTGTGTCCATAGCTTGCTGAATTCCGGAGGCAATGGCTGGCTAACGGATAGGCAAGGCGTCTTCTATAGCTGGTCGACATGGAGAAGGTCGAAGTAAGACCTCTTTGCGCATGATCCTTAGCCCGGGACGTGCTTTCGGCCTTGAAAATTCTTTGATTTTTCTCTTGCTTTGCCCCCTCCTTATTGCTACTATTCGTGCAATTAAATTGCCCTTTATTCCTGCCTTTGCGGGAATGACAAGGGAGAGAGAAAACAAGG
>WQWV01000042.1 GCA_009785175.1 Alphaproteobacteria bacterium | reverse complement strand
TTCCGACTTCATGCCGTCGAGTTGCAGACGACAATTCGAACTGAGATGCTTTTTAAGGATTGGCTCCGCCTTGCGACGTCGCTGCCCTCTGTAAGCACCATTGTAGTACGTTTGTAGCCCACCCCGTAAGAGTCATGCGGACTTGACATCATCCCCACCTTCCTCCAGCTTATCACCGGCAGTTTCATTAGAGTTCCCAACTAAATGATGGCAACTAATGATGAGGGTTGCGCTCGTTGCGGGACTTAACCCAACATCTCACGACACGAGCTGACGACAGCCATGCAACATCTGTGTCCTATCCAACTGAATGAAGGCGACCATTTCTGGAAGCCGCGATAGGCATGTCAAGGGGTGGTAAGGTTTTTCGCGTATCATCGAATTAAACAACATACTCCACTACTTGTGCGGGTCCCCGTCAATTCCTTTAAGTTTTAATCTTGCGACCGTACTCCCCAGGCGGAGCATTTAATGCGTTAGCTCAGCCACTGAAAACCCGAAAGTTTCCAACAGTTAATGCTCATAGTTTACGGTGTGGACTACCAGGGTATCTAATCCTGTTTGCTCCCCACACTTTCGTATCTCAGCGTCAGATATGACCCAGACAATCGCTTTCGCCACTGATGTTCTTCCGAATATCTACGAATTCCACCTCTACACTCGGAGTTCCATTGTCCTCTGTCATCCTCGAGAAAAATAGTTTCAAGCGCACTTCCTGGGTTGAGCCCAGGGCTTTCACGCCTGACTTATCTTTCCGCCTACATACGCTTTACGCCCAGTAAAACCGAACAACGCTTGCACCCTTCGTATCACCGCGGCTGCTGGCACGAAGTTAGCCGGTGCTTATTCTGCGGGTACCGTCATCATCGTCCCCGCCAAAAGAGTTTTACAACCCGAAGGCCTTCTTCACTCACGCGGCATGGCTGGATCAGGCTTTCGCCCATTGTCCAAAATTCCCAGCTGCTGCCTCCCGTAGGAGTTTGGGCCGTGTCTCAGTCCCAATGTGTCTGATCGTTCTCTCAAACCAGATACGGATCATCGCCTTGGTAGGCCATTACCCCACCAACTAGCTAATCCGATATAGGCTCATCTTGAAGCGATAAATCTTTCCCGTTTCCGGAGTATGCGGTATTAGCAGCCATTTCTGGTGTTATTCCCCACTTCAAGGCAGATTCCTATACATTACTCACCCGTGCGCCACTGATGTATTGCTACACCCGTTCAACTTGCATGCCTCAGGCCTGCCGCCAGCGTTCGTTCTGAGCCAGGATCAAACTCTCAAATTAATAAATTAATTTTGAGTCTGTAAGTGCGACATCAGGGCGTGAGCCCCGTCGCTTTTCCTGCACTCATTACATTCAGGGTCTAAGCTAAAGCCCCGAATGTTTGACTTATGTTTGTTATTTACTTAACTTAAAGAAAAAGCAGGTAAAATTTGCGAACGGCGAACCGTCCGACTTTAACCTGACCTTTTCTGACAAATCTATGGGTTGCCCCATAGTTTGTTTCATAGTCATCAAAATGTGCAGTAGCAGACAACTTATGATGGCCGCTGCCGTCTACACATCCCTTATTCGGCCGAAGCCGAAAATTGCATATTCACTCTGTAAAATAGCGGCGAGGCCGCAGTCAGCCTTTGTTTGCGCGGGGCGCACCGCGTCGCTTTGTTTCAAGCGCCTGATAGTTATACACTTTATTTTTCATAATGCAAGCAAAAAAACACATTTTTTGCAAAAAAGTTTTTTGCTTGATTTTTTAGGGCTCCGACAGTCTGACGCCGGATAGGGTGAATATAAGCCCGATTCGTCGCGAAGTCAAGAAAAATCCCCCAGTCGCCCGGGGGATTTGCGAATCGGTGCTTGGAGCCTTAGGCGGCAGACCTTTGATAGGCCTTGGCGAACGCAAGCACGGCGCGGCCGAGAAGTCTGTTGGTATAGCAACCGGTCTTATGGCTTATATAGTATCTTGTTATTTTGTTGCGGCAATCGAGGCATTCCTTGTCGTTGCCCTTTTTATAATCCGGGTGTTTGGGATTGGACACAAAGCCGCACAGGTCCGAGCAATAGTCGTCTTCGACAACCTTGTGCACAGTGGCAAGGGTTTCGCCGGTGCGCACACTTTTGAAGTCATAGTGTTCGTTTACGCCCCATATACCGGCGCCAGCGCCGCCCCTGTCATTCTTTTCGACATAGCCGTTCAAGATGGCGTCTGCGACTTGGAAAAACTTCATGATATGCTCCTTTGTTTAGGTTGTCTATGGACAGAATACCCCCCCCCGGAAGATTTTGTCAAGCGGAAAATTTAGGGCGTAGTCCGACACGCCGAGCAGGGCGGCGAGCGGTTTACCCGTGCGCCCCATGCGTGGGGGCGGCGTGTCGCACGGAGCCCTGCGGGCTGGAAAACTAAATATCAAAGCTCCATCGCGTCGGTGATATTGAACTGAAGCGTTTTGCGGCCGTTGTATTCGTGCAGTTTTATAAACCCTGCAAGTGCGAAACGTTCGCCGTCGGCGTTAAGCAGCGCCTCGCCAAGCGGAGTGCCGACCGTGCGGTATGAAATCGCGGAAATGCTCTTCCCGTTATCCGACCTTAGATAGCATTTCACGTGCGTGCCGTTAATCGCGTCGGCTCCTGTTATTTTAGCGTTGGGTATCACAAACCTCGGCTCGTCATTGGCGGATCCGAACGGTTCGAGGCGGGCAAGGTCTTTCATAAGCGTTTGCGTTATGCCGGCGATGTCCACAAGCGAATCGACGGCAAGCGTGGGAACGGCCGGTTTGCCCTCCTGCGCGCGGGCGATATAGGCGTCAAGGAATGCGCGGAACTTCTCGAGGTTTTCGGATTTAAGCGCGAACCCGGCGGCCATCATGTGGCCCCCGCCCTCGGTCAAAATCCCCTCCTCTTTCGCACGGATTATGGCAGAACCGATGTCTATGCCGGGAATGCTGCGCGCAGAACCGCTTACGACGCCGTCCGACGCTTCTGCGCCTACAAGTGTCGGAAGGTTAAACCTTTCCTTGATGCGACCGGCGATAATACCAATCACTCCGGTATGCCAATTGGTGCCGGTGATTAGGAGAAAGCGCGGGCGCTCGGGCGCGGCGGCCATAGCCTCCTCGGCCTTAAGGATCGCGGCGTTGGCGATTTTTTCCTCGACCGCCTTGCGTTCAGTATTATAGTTATCGAGTTTTTGCGCGGCGATCAACGCTTCTGTTTTATCGCGAGTGGTGAGCAGTTTCGCTCCCAATGACGAATCGCCCACCCTGCCGCCGGCGTTAATTCTTGGCCCAAGAACGTATCCAAGGTGGAACGTCGTCGGCTGTTCGCGAATCGCCGAAATATCGCACAGAGTTTTGATACCTTCGTTTTGTCTTTGCCATAATACTTTGAGCCCCTGGACCACGAACGCGCGGTTGGCGCCAATTAGCGGCACGACGTCGCAGACCGTTCCGAATGCGACCAGGTCCAGTAATTTCAAAAGGTCGGGCGGGGTCATGTCGCGCTGGATAAAATAGCCGTCTTCGCGCAGAGTTTTGTTGGTGGCGACGCAGAGCTGGAAGACCACTCCGCAGGCGGCAAGGTAATCAAGCCCCGAATCGTCGTCTATGCGCTTGGGGTCTACGACCGCGGCGGCGTTCGGCACACTTGACTCGGCCTCGTGATGGTCGGCGACGATGATGTCTATGTTTTTGGATCTGGCGTAGTCTACTGCCGCGTGAGCGGTGATGCCGCAATCTACTGCGACGATTAGCGTTGCGCCAGCCTCGGACAATTTATCTATGCCCTTTTCGGAGAGGCCATAGCCTTCGTCGCCGCGGTCGGGAATGTGTATGGAAACGTTTTTGACGCCGCATTCGGAGAGGAAGCGGTGCAATATCGCGCTGCTGGTCGCGCCATCGACGTCGTAATCGCCGAAGATGCCTATGGTTTCGCCGTCATCGACTGCGCGCGCGAGCCTTGTGGCGGCCTTGTCCATATCTTTTAATAGGAACGGATCAGGTAGGAGGTTTTTTAATTTCGGATCAAGGAAATCGTCCGCGTCGTCGGGCGAGATGTTTCTTGATACGAGTATACGCGCTACTATGTCGGAAATGGATTTGGTTTGGACTAGTGCTGCGACTTTGTAATCCTCGGGCGAGGATAGCACCCACTCATAGCCACCGACGGATTTGCGTCCGCTGAAAATATCGCCCACTACACCCTGCTCTCTTTTTTATTTAATTCAATGATAGCGCGGATGTTCGGGAAAGGAAAGAGGAAAGTTTGCATGACCGCGCGCCCACGGGCGTTGGCCTGCTACGCAGGGGAAACAAAATATGCTAAGCGTTAACGAAGTTTACAAACCTGCGTGTAGAGCTCCTGTGAAACTCCGCATGCGGCGCAGGCGATACAGCCGCCGGCCTGTCGCGGGTCGATGCCGTGCTTCTTCTGCGCCTCGGCGGCATACAGCGTGGCCTCGTGCGTAATCGAGGGGTCGATGGTCGGCCAGTCGCGCATCTGGGAGCCGGCGTTGGGCTTGAACGGATAGGGCTCGGGAAGAATGCCGCGGCTTGCCAGCTCGTCAATCGCCCTTTTCGTATCCTCGAGCGGTTCGACGCCGACGATAAGGCCGCTTGTGATTTTATTTTTGCCGAAGATTTCTATGCCGACTTGGCCGGCGTGGTAGTAATCCTCGCGCGGGAAGGAGCCCTTGCGCGGCATGATTTCGGCGCGGGTCTTGTCGCTATAGAACTCGAGGTTCATGGTGATGGCCTCGACGCCCGCGGCTTTGAGCTTTTCAAACACCTCGCGCACTATGGACGGTTCGGGCGGCGAGATTTCAAGGCTTACCGAGGCGCGTTTGTTATGCTTCTTTATCGCTTCGACGAACTGCACATACTGGTATGCGCCGCGGTCCCTTGTATACGTATTGCCGCCGGTAAGCACGAATATATCCACGCCCGCGGCCTGCGCCGCTATTTCAAGGGAGGCTTTGAGTTTTCCGGCGTAGCCCAGCATCTGGGATTTATCGAGCGCGCCGATGCCGCAGAACTTGCAGCCCTCGCCCTTGTTGATATAGATGCAGCCCGGCGTGATGTCTGCGATTACGGTCGAGCCGCCCTCGAACGCGACATAGTTGCCGGCAATGGAATCGCCCACCGGCGTCAGGAGCCACTGCGGTGTTTCGGTCGGGATATTCACGGTGTATTTAATGCCGCTTGTCGTATCGAGAAGGAAGAACTTGCCGCCCTCCTCCGAAAGGATATACGGCGAGGATTTTGCAAAGTCGTTGTTATAGCTCATCGCCACGTTCAGCGGCGACGGCTTGCCTCCTCCCATCGGCTCGAGCGATATGAAAAGGCCGTTGTTGCCGGTGCGCGCGATGGCCGCCGGGTTCTGCACAAGGTGAAGACGCTCCAAAAGCCCTGTGCCGCCATCGGAAATGCCGCGCGATAGAATCTTGAGCTTAAGGAGGCCTATGCTATCCATTGAAAACCTTAGCAAACAGCTTGTTGTCGATTTCGACCATGCCCGAGGCGGTTGCGGCCTTGTATGCCTTGCGCGCGTTGTCGTGCGGCATGCGAATCGAACGGCCTTCGCGGGTGCGGGAAGCGCGTATGACCTCGACGAATTTAGAACAGTCGGATTTGAACTTTTTTAGGTCGACGAGGATTTCGGGATTAATCGCTATGATAGTCGTGCCCCACTCCTTGCCTTCGTCCGTATAATCAAGGAACGAGCCGCCAGCCAGCGGGCCGGTCAGAAGCTCGACAAGCATGGAAAATCCCGAAGCCTTGTGTCCGCCGAACGAGCAGAGCGCGCCGCCGTCCATGACGTCCGCCGGGCTTGTCGTCGGGTTGCCGTGCTTGTCGGTCGCTATGCCCTCGGGCAGAGTTTCGCCCGCGGCATTGGAAAGTATCAAGCTGTAAAATGTGCGCGCGGAAGTCGCTCCGTCGAAGACGATGGGGTCGGTGTCGGTCGGGAAGGCGTAGCCGACCGGATTCGTGCCGAATAACGGGTCGATCGAGCCGAAGGGCGCGACCGTGCCCGGGGACCTCGAGCACATGATGCCGATTAAATCCTGCGCGGCGATTTTTTCGACGTAGTATGCCTGTGCGCCGTTCGAGCTGAAGGTATTATGCGAGGCGACGATTGCCAACCCCGATTTTTTCGCTTTCTCGATCGCTATGTCGGTCATCTTGTCGGCAACGACTATGCCGATGTTTTTCGCGCCGTCGATAAGCATGCTTACCGGAGTTTCGCGCTCGATTTTGATTGCGCCTTCGGGGATTGTTTTTTGAAGGCCATTTGCGCCGGCGAGCTTGACTATGCCCTGGTCGTGGACGCCGGACATCTCGGACCAGACCATATAGTCGGCCACAGATTTCCTGTCGACTTCGGAAATGGCGCGGGCGGCGGCGAAGAGTTCGATTATCTTTGATTTAAGTTCGGATACGGGTAGCTTCATAATAACTCCTTAAAAGTTAGTTCTATTTTACCCCCCCCCGGCAACATTTTGTCAAGGAAAAATCGCTTTTCGCAATTAATAATTAACGAAGATTTCCGTGCGGCGGTTGGCGGCTTCGTTTCGCGCCATCGACTCGTTCAACACGCGCTCGACATCGGCAAGGGCCGAGATTTCGATTTTATTACGCGGAAAGCCAAGGCCTACCAAACGGTCGGCGACAACGTTGGCGCGGCGGAACGAGAGGTCGAAG
>WQWV01000041.1 GCA_009785175.1 Alphaproteobacteria bacterium | reverse complement strand
GGGAAATCCTTTTTGAGCTAAAAATCCCATAACTTTTGATATATGGTGAGGAAGTTTTAGTTCTGCGTTTTTTGTGGAACAGTATTTTTTATATGCCTCTATAGATTGAAAAACTCTATTGTTCAATTGCCAGCTATCAACTTTATCTCCATGCAAGCACATGGCATGAATCAGCTCAATAAATGCGTCGTGCACATTATTTGTATTTGCGTTTAATTGATTGGCAAACTCTTCGCATCTTTTGGCGATTCCTATTTCTTCTTGGGTATAGTTCATTTTTTCTATCCTTACTGCTTTGCCCAACATTCGTCGCGATTTTCTTTGATATATTCTTTCAATGTATCATCACCTTCCAAGGCAAGGAAAAAGTGCGCTCTATCCCCTTCTTTTAATACAAAATTAGTGCAGAAATCATAAAGCGCTGAAACCTTACTCTCATACACGCCATCAATTTCAACCATTTGGTTTATAGTGCTGAATTCCATCTGATATAAAGTATGTGCGACACAAAGGTGAATAATAGACTTGGTGTGTTCGTTTTTATCCATAGAGCTGTGTGCGCTCAACCAGCCATTAACTACAAGATGAACTTTTCTACATTTCGGTGATAATAACTTTAGGTCGTCAGTAGTTTGATTATCTTCTATAGGAACATTATTACCAAAGTATAATTTAGAATTATAATCGCAGGCAGATAATATTAATACTATCAAAACAAAAGCTTTCTTCATTCTTCTCCTCTTATGAATTTCTATCCTCACTTTACCCCCCCCCGGTTGGGATTTGTCAAGGCAATAGCAACAATCTAAGCCACAGCCGCCAGCAGGCGGAAGCGATGTAATCGCGCACACCTGCGTGGGGTGGCGGTTGTGCGCGCAGCTCGGACGAGCCGAGCTGGAGAAACAATGTATACATAGGTTATTTCTTCGTAATCAAAATCTTCAGCGTCGCAAATGCGGCGGAGATTTGCTTGAACTTCTCCTCGGACTTTTTCGAGCCGCGGTTCAAATCGGGATGATGGATTTTCGCGTGCTTCTTATACGCCGATTTCAACGCCGCTTCGGTAAACGGATAGCTTAGCCCCAGAAGTTCGATGGCGGCGGTATGCTTCGCGCTTAGCACTATGCTTTTTTTGGTCGGACGCATAGAAGCCTTGAAAAGTTTTTCGAACACGCCGTGAGGGTCGTCGATGCGCCCGTCCTTTAGCGCCGATTTCAAATTCAGTCCGAACTTGAACGTCTGGGTGCGCCAGGTTTCGTCGGCGCGCGTTTCCGCCTCGATTTCCTCGAAGCTAAGACCATCGTAATAATTCCACGACTTGTTATATTCCGCCGCATGCTTCTGACAGAACCAATAGTAGTCGTCGAGCTTGCGGCTTTTGGGTGCGCGGCAGGTCCCGTCCGCCTTGCAATTCGGATGGTCGCAGGAGCGTGTTTTTTGGGTGCGCGACATAATCTTTGAAGTATAACATTTGTGTGGTATAATGTAAACTGGATTCCGGCCTTCGCCGGAATGACGGGGGAAGGGTTGATAGAGAGATTTATCGAGATGATGGCGGCGGAGCGCGGGAGCTCGCTTAACACATGCGCGGCTTATATGCGCGACCTTGCGCAGCTAAGAGATTTTATCGGCGAGGATATGGAAAACGCGGACGCCGACGATCTGCGCCGATGGATCGCGGCGATGGGTAAGCTAAAAGTTTCCGCCAGGAGCCAGGCGCGCAAGATTTCCGCGGCTCGCGGCTTTTACGGATTTTTAATCGAAGAAGGCGTTATCAAAAAAAATCCCACGTCGGGATTGTATTTGCCCAAGGTCGTGGCGGCGCTGCCGAAACACCTTGGGCTTGCCGAGATAGAAAAATTGATTGCGGCGGCGAAGGCTAGGAGCGTTGCTATCGGCCTGCGTTTGGATTTTATGCTAGAGCTTCTTTACGGAACCGGATTGCGAGTAAGCGAGTTGGTCGGACTGCCGCTTTCGGCCATTGTCAAAGAGCAATTTATTCAAGTGATGGGCAAGGGCTCGAAGGAGCGGCTTGTGCCACTTAATCCTATGGTCATAGAGAAATTGCGTAAGTGGTTGCGCGTGCGCGGAGTCGATAAATCGAAGTTTCTTTTTCCATCTAGGTCGGCGGCCGGGCATTTGACGCGCTCGATGTTTTTCAAGGACGTGAAGCGCGCGGCTATGGACGCCGGCATAGATCCCGAACGCGTATCGCCGCACGTTTTGCGACACTCGTTCGCGTCGCATATCCTTGAAGGCGGGAGCGATTTGCGGACCGTGCAAACTTTGCTTGGGCATTCCGACATCGCCACGACACAGATCTATACCCATATCCAAAGCGAGCGAAAGCGCCAGGTTTTGGAAGACAAACATCCTCTGTCGGAAAAGAATCGTGCTAGCCGCCGAGGTTTATACAAACAAGACGTATAATAACTATTATGGGTATTCGCGGATACTCGCAGGCCACCGAAACGATGAAGCGTAATGCGACGGTCGAGGATATGATTTCGCTTGTTCAAATCGCCCGAACGATTTATTCTGCAAGAGGAGTTTATGGAAGCAATAATGCTGATTTGTCCATAAGCACCGCCGTCCTTTCGGCGAAGTTTGGCGCTGCTGGTTCGACCGGCTCGGCTACTACCCCGCTTGGAGGTTCCTCTATGTTCGAGCTACGTGCGGTTGAAGTTCAAAACGCCGATGCCGGCGAAATGGCCCCCGCCGCCAGAGCTTTCGCCGTATGTCTTACCGGCTTGACCGCGAACCAATGTATCCAGTTCGCAAATATGGGTTGGGTTGATGCGGTTATGGGAACAGACGGACAATTGATTTCTATACAGGATGATGCCGAAACCATACCTCATTCGTGGTCTTTCGCCGCCATGCCTGCCGACGGCGCCAGCTTTTCCGGCATCCCCACTGGTGCAGGCGGTTGCACCAATACGACGCAAAATGAAAACACCATGTGCGTGCTGTATAGGTAATCGGGTTTAGTTGCATAAAAACCTAAAACCAAAAGTCCCCCTTCAACGGGGGATTTTTCTATCCTCGTCATACCGGGCTTGACCCGGTATCCAATAAGCGTATTCATAAAACTGGATTCCGGCTCGGTGGCCGGAATGACGAAGTAATGAGCGGGGGGATTTTTTCATTTCGTATATATCGTCAGCGCGCCGCAGGCGGCCAACGTCCGCTCGCCCACGGGCGTTGGCTCACACAGGTGTTCGCCCGCTCCGTAGCGGAGTTGTCCGCACGTAAAAAAAAAGCCCCGCTATGCGAGGCTTTATTTAATCAAGACCTAGGTCAATTTACCTATAAAGGACCCAGACCGAGAAGTTGGCGGTACCAACAGTGGCGGTTCCGCAACCCTCCGCTCCGTTGGGACCAACGCTACCGGTGGAAGCATTGGCACCAGGCGCGCCTCCGGTGCTGAAGGTAGGAGCCGCAGTTTCAGACGTCCAAGCTGTGTTGAACGACCAGGCATTAGGAACGCCCATGTCGACAATCAAAGTTCCGGTGTCGCCATAGACCGCGTCCGTCCAACCCATGTTGGAAAGCATGCGGCACTGGCCTTGGGTCAAGTTGATGATACCAACTGCGAAAGCGCGGGCGATGTCGCCGGCTTCGCCAGCGTCGGTATCAGAAACGTTAACAGCGCGAAGAACGAAACGGGTCGCGTTTCCAAGGGGAGTAGGCTGATCAATACCGCTCGAGCCGAACTTGGCCTGAAGAACAGCAGCGCTTATAGCAGAGTTGCCCGAGGTGGTTCCGTCGCCATAGACGCCACGTGCGGCGTAGATGGTACGTGCGGTCTGGACGATCGTAATCATATCCTCGACCGTCGCATTACGCTTCATCGTTTCGGTGGCCTGCGAGTATCCGCGAATACCCATAATAGTTATTATACCCATGATGGCCAAGACGCCAAGGATTTCAACAATCGAGCGTCCAGCTTCATGCTTTCTTAGGTTAATCATAGTTTTTTCTCCTTTGTTTTGGTTTTGCTTTTTTAACAGCTGTGGGATAGTATATCATAAAATATGAACTATGTAAACCCGATAATTGAGAAAATTTGCCTTGATGCACCTCAGACGCCTGGAGTGTATCGCATGTATGCGGCCGACGGGCGGTTGCTTTATGTCGGAAAGGCCAAGGATTTGGCCGTGCGTTTGCGGTCTTATTTGGACGCGGGACGGCTTTCGGCGCGAATCGCAAAAATGGTTTCCGAGGTAGCGCGCGTGGAATTGGCGGTCGTTCCCACCGAATCGCAGGCGTTGGTTTTGGAACAGGACCTAATCAAACGGCTGAGGCCGAAATACAACATACTGCTGCGCGACGATAAATCCTATCCGTTTTTGGTGATCACGCGAGGCGCCGTGCCAAGGCTTGGAAAGTATCGCGGCGCACGTAATAAATCCGCGCATTTCTTCGGCCCTTTCCCGGACGGCACAGCGGTGGCGGAGGCTGTGCGGATTCTTGAGGCGGCTTTTCGTTTGAGAACCTGCCGCGATTCAATCTTCGCGAACCGCTCGCGCCCGTGTTTGTTGTGGCAGATAAAAAAATGCTCGGCACCGTGTTGCGGGAAAATTTCTTCGGAAGATTATGAGGCGAGCGTTCGGGGAGCTGTGGAGTTTTTGAAGGGAAAGAATCCGGCCCTTTTGGAAACGCTTGGCGAAAAAATGCAGGAGGCAGCCGAGGCGCACGATTACGAGGCCGCGATTGCGCTTCGCGATCAAATCTCCTCTTTGTCCCAAGTATTGAAAGTTTCACCGCTTGCCAACATCGGAGAATCGGCGGACGTGGTGGCGCTTGCGCGCGCGGGCGAGGCGATTGCAATTGAGGTGATGTTTTCGCGCAACTTCATCATTACGGGCGACTTCACCTATTTCGTCGAATCCGCCGGCGATGCGAACGACCCGGAAATCATCGGTGAATTCCTGGAGAGCTTCTATTCGGAACGCGAGGCGCCGAAGGTCGTCTTGACCAACATCGCGGGCGTAGTGTTCGACGGTGCAAAGGTCGAGGTGCCGACTTCGGGCGTCAAGGCAGAGGCCGTGCGGAACGTGGTTAAAAACGGCGAGGCGAAGTTGGAGAGGCGCTTGCTTAATGAAAAAGCTGCGGAAAAATATTTGGCCGAGTTGCAGGAGCTGCTCGGCTTGGCGACGCCTATCGAGCGAATCGACGTGTTCGACAACTCGCATATCTCGGGTTCCTTCAAAGTCGGCGCGGTGATTAGCGCCGGAGCGCGTGGGTTTATAAAAAACCTCTATCGAAAATACGATATCAAAAGCACCGAGGTCGGCGACGATTTCGCCATGATGCGCGAAGTGCTGACCCGGCGGTTGACGCGTTGTCGCGACGAGGGGGCGCTACCGTCCCTTGTGATGATCGACGGAGGAGAGCCTCAGATGCGGGCGGCGCGGACTGTGTTGTCGCTATTGGACATGGCGGATTTGCCGTTGCTTGGATTCGCGAAAACCGAGGGGCACGATGCGGGCAACGAAACGCTCCTGTTTGATGGGCGACGAATCAAACTGCCCGAGGGAAGCGCGTTGCTTTTCTATCTTGAACGCATACGCGACGAGGCGCATCGCTTTGCTATCGGCGCACATCGTTCGAAACGCGGCGGCGAGCTTGTGCGCTCGGTCCTTGATGAAATCGAAGGCGTGGGAGCGGCGCGAAAAAAGGCGCTGCTTCTATACTTCGGTTCGGCCAAGAACGTGCTTGACGCGGGAGTGGACGAGCTTATGAAAGTGCGCGGCATATCGCGCGATACGGCGGAAAAAATTTATCGGATCAAGCATTGAAAAAAACTCCCTGGCGCAAACCGGGGAGTTTTGTTTTTCCAACGAGTTGTTAGAACGTATAGCGGTAGCCGATTTGGAACTCGCTTACCGTGCCGTCGTATTTCACGGGATCCAAAAACTGGTTTATCGAGCTGCCGGAATATCCAGAACCCTTGAACGCGATCGTAAGGGCGTGATTCTCAGTGAAGTTTACCACGCAGCCAAGCAGCAATCCGACCAAAGTATGATTTTTCTCGTCAAGGCCGATTATGTCGCTTGAAAGGTCAAGACTGTAGCTTAGGCGGCCGATGGAAAGTCCGGCTTCGAGCTCGACCATCTGGCTTACTGGAATGATACCTACGAATTCGGCGGCTACTATGGTGGAGGTAAAATCCTCGTCGGCAACCTTGCCTAGGCCGGGAACTTTCTGATCAACGCTACCGGAGGTCGACGAGATGTTAAGGCCGGTGCGGAAATACTCGCCTATGCGGACACCGCCGTTTATATTTATACCACCCGAAGAGCTCTCAAAGGTAGCGATTTTTCCTATACCAGGAGTCTTAAGGTCGACCGAACTTGAATTGCCGGAAAGGCCGGCGCCGATATACCATCTTGTTTTAATAGCGGTATCTGACGCTTTCGTTGTTGTATCAGTAGTCTCAGCCCCGACCGCAACGGATGCGAATACCAAGGCCGCTAGTAAAATCTTTTTCATGTGTTTCTCCTTTGTGTTAGCGTAATTCTTGATTTAAGAATAACTTCCTTTACTCTACAATTTATTTTTTTTTGTCAACTGTTCGCTCCCTGCTCCGCCCGCAGAACAGTTGACGGTGGGTTCGGAGCAAGCCCTCAACCGCCAGCAGGCAAGCGAGCCCAGGCCAGAAGCAAACCACAAGCGCCGCGAAGCAAGCGTAGTTGTGTTTGCGCGCTGCGCCGGGGGATGGGCGAGCGCGCCGCCTGCGGCGG
>WQWV01000040.1 GCA_009785175.1 Alphaproteobacteria bacterium | reverse complement strand
TAGGCGCGCACACCTGCGTGGGGAGGCGGTTGTGCGCGCAGCTCGTTGCACTCGCTGGAGAATTTCATGATAGCAAAACTCACCGGCATAATCGATTCCGTCTTTGAGAGCAAAATCATTCTCGACGTCTCCGGCGTGGGATACGAAATCACTGTGCCGACACCGGTCATCGAGTCGGTGCGCTCGGGGGATAACGCAAGCTTTCTGATCGCCGAAACCATGCCACAGGATTCCGCGCCCGTGCTATACGGTTTCAGCACACGGCACGAGAAGGAGCTTTTTCATCTCCTTACCACGGTGCAGGGCGTCGGGCCCAAGGCCTCGATGGCTATACTTTCGGTGGCAAGCGTCGAGAAGTTGGTTGGCGCGGTTATCTCCGGCGACACGGCGTTGATTTCGCGCGCAAGCGGAGTCGGGCAAAAGACTGCCGCACGAGTGGTTTCGGAATTAAAAGACAAGATAGGCAAAGTCGGTGTCGACGCCGCGGTCGATGGAATTTCCGCCGAAGTCAAATCCAATCCCACGACAGCAGACGCGATTTCCGCGCTTGTCAATTTGGGCTATCCTAAAACGGAAGCAGGAGTCATAGTAAGCCAGGTCATGAACGCCGAACCTTCGCTTGCCGTCGGCGAAGTGATAAGAAAATCCCTGGCGAAGTTTACATGACTCAGACCGTTCACCGCATGCGCCTCCACGCGGAACCGTTCGCGCAAATCTCGGCCGGCAAGAAACAAGTCGAACTCCGCCTTAACGACGAAAAACGGCAAAATATATCCGTCGGCGACACGGTAATTTTCACCTCGCGCGAAAGCGGCGAAGAATTAAAAATGCGAGTAATAGGCCGCGTGTTATTCAAGGACTTCCGCACGCTTGAAGAATTCATGACGTCCGAAAGGTGCGGCTTCACGCGCGACGCGCCGGCCGGTTATGACCTAACATTCATGGATAAAATCTATTCCGCCGCCGACATAGCCAAATTCGGCGCGCTTGGACTGGTTATCGAACTTACAGCGTAATAACCCCAAATCTATTCCAGTGGACGGCTCGACGTAGGAGAGCGAGGTTCCATGGGAATAGATTTATGTATAAGCGCTTGCGCGCCCGCCCCATTAAATTTATATATAGAATCTGCCTGCTCACGCAACATAGGTTGCCTTCGCTAGGCGAGCTCGCATAAACGCTCGCAAAATCACTTCTTTTCCGCCTTCACCCACTCGCCGTCGACGATAAAATTTTCGCCATGACATCAATCCTTCTTTCCTTTTCTTTCGTCCCAGCTTTTCAAAAGCCATGACGACGAGTTCGGCTTGACCGCGCCTGATACGGCGAAACCCACGTTGTATTTGATTTCGATTCCAAGCTCGGCCGCCACGTCGGTTTCGGGTATGTTGTCGGCCGTGCGATCTCCGCCCTTTGCGAACACCAAAACGTCGTTGGGATACTTGGCCCGCGCGCGTCGTAATCCGTCGCATGCCGAGTTGTCGGAATCGTCGAATCCGATTACGTCGATTACGCCCTTGATGTTTTCGCAAATCACGCCGCGTGTATTGAAGCTCATGAAGTTCTGCCCCTTCTTGCGGCAAAGCCATTCGTCCGAGTTCAAAAGCACGACGACGCCGTCCGAACTCGCGCGCGATTCGGCTATGTTTTCTATGTGTCCTTCGTGTATCGGGTCGAACCCGCCGGAAACTATATAGTATGTCGCCATTGCACAACCTTTCGACCACATTATAGGCCGGGAGTATTTTTTTTCAAGCAAGTATGTGCTTGACAAATCATGGGGGGGGGTAGGCTAGGAGCCTTATAAAGGAGATCCGTAATGCCCAAGTATAAATCGTTCGCCATAACAATTCTCGCCGTTTTCTGCATGTGTTTTATCGCCGAGGAAGCGCTCGCGCAAAACCGTCAGCCTCGCAAAGCCGGCGGCACCCAAGTTCGTCGTTCCACCAATGCCAAAGCCGGCGGACAGCAGCGGCAGCGTAAAACAGGTGGGACGCAGCAGCGTGCAACCGCGGTGCCTAACAACAACGCCGGCTCTGAAATGGAACTTGAAAAGCAAGAAACTTCGCAAGAAATTCTTCCTGCCCAATGCACCCTGGCCTTGATTAATTTCGAGGAGGTGGCCGAAGCGAATCTATCGCGACAGATTTGGGCTCTGCCGGAGGATATAAGGGTAAAGTGCGACTCCGCTTGTGCCGAAACGTTTCGAACACCTGTTATGCAAGATTGCGAATTGGCGAACAACGAAGCGTGTGGCGGTTGCTATAAAAGAATCTATAGTAATTTTTCTTCCCAACGTTTTGCGTATTCAGGTTGCGTGTTATCATGTGCCGCAAACTCTGGTCATGGCGTTTGATTTATAAATAACTGCTCCGGCTTGAAAGAATAGTATCCCCATGCACCTGCGCGCTTTGTGCAAGGCCGAAACCGAACAACACCGTAAGCACGGCTGTTCCTCCGTATGACATCAGCGGCGAAGGCACTCCCACGACTGGTATAAGCCCCATTACCATTGCCGTGTTGATGAAGAAGTATATGAAGAAGTTCGCGCCGATTCCGATCGCGAGGATTCGTCCGAAGTTGTTGCGGCTCTTAAATGCGATTGCGTTGCACTGCCATATTATCGAGATGATCAAGGCGAACAATAACAAACAGCCGACAAGCCCGAACTGTTCCGCGAACATTGTGAAGATGAAGTCTGTGTGCTTCTCGGGCAAAAACGCAAGCTGCGATTGCGTTCCCTCTAAAAATCCCTTGCCCCACACGCCGCCCGAGCCGATTGTGATCTTTGATTGCGTTATGTGGTATCCCGCTCCCATGACGTCCGATTCCGGGTCAAGGAATACGTTCACTCGCGCGCGTTGGTAATCGTGCAGGGCGTATTTGTATGCAAGCGGCGCTGCGATAAGACATACCGCGATCACCGCTCCGAACTTCCATTTCTGAACACCCGCGATAAAGAAGATCGTGCCGGCGATCAGCATAAGTTGTATTGCGGTTCCAAGATCGGGCTGCGCCGCGACAAGCAGAACGGGAAGTCCGACCATCGCCGTCGGGATCAGAAGCATTCTGTTCGATCTGATTTCGTTTATCGACAATCCCGAGAAGTATTTCGATAACGCAAGCACCAACGCTATTTTCATCAGCTCGCTCGGCTGGAATTGCATGAAGCCTATGTTGAGCCATCGCTGTGCGCCCATGCCCACGCGTCCGAATAACATGACGCCGACCAAAAGGGCGATTGATAGGCCGTAAATCCAATACGCGCTTGATACCCAGAACTTTAGCGTCATCATCGCGGTGAAAAACAAAATCGCGAAGCCTAGTATCATGCGGCTAAGCTGCGGCACGGCCCACGGCTGCCACCCTCCGAAGGGGCAGGGCGGGGACGCGCACGGCGTGCGGCCCGCGGAATAAAGCACGGTGATGCCGACCACGCATAGTATTACGACAAGCGCGATCAGCTTCCAGTTCACAAGCGCGAGTTTTGCGATGGGATTGTTTGTCCTCGATCTGGCAAGTAGTGTCATATTTGTTTCTCCAGCGAGCTTGCCTCGCTCGCGCGCTCCGCCGTGGGATGGGCGAAGCTTACGCCTGCGGCGGGCTTTGGAACGCTGTATGCTTTATTAGTTCTTTCCATCATACCCCCGTCCCATAAATTTCCAAGGTTTTCCGCATAAGGTTCCGCGCGATCGGCGCCGCGGTGCCCGAACCGCTGCGTCCATGTTCGACGACCACCGATACTGCGAAGCGCGGATTTCTGTATGGCGCGTATCCGACGAAAAGCGCATGGTTGCGGTGATGCCACGGCAGATCTTCCTGCTCGATTCGACCGGCAAGACGTTCCGCACGGGTGATTCGTCGCACCTGCGACGTTCCGGTTTTTCCCGACATCAAGGCGCCGTTTACGTTTATGGCCGAACCTCGCGCAGTGCCGCCCGGCTTGTTCAAAACAGCGAACATTCCGGCCCGCACCATGGCAAGATGCTGGGCGTTAAGGCCCATGCTTTCGAACTGCTGGTCCCGCTCGTCCCATTTTATGATATGAGGTTTGACCGCCACTCCGCCGTTTGCGATTCGGCTCGTCATGACGGCAAGGCCGATGGGTGTGGTAAGGTTGAATCCCTGGCCGATTGACGAGATGATGGTATCGCCGGTAAACCATGCCTCGGAACGGAAGTTTCGCTTCCACGCTCGCGACGGGATTTGCCCGACCTTTTCGCCGGGGAGCTCGATTCCGGTAAGCGATGTCAGCCCGAACTTGTCGGAAAATTCCTGTATGGTGTCCATGTTGACTTTGGTTGCGATGTGATAGAAGAATATGTCGCACGATTCGGCCAACGCGCGCTCAAGGTCGCACCACCCGTGCCCCTCGTGTTTCCAGCAATGATAGCGTGAATCTGCGAAATCGAGATATCCTGGACAGTGGTATCTCGAAGAAGCGGTGATTTTCCCCTCGGCAAGTCCGGCCAAGGCGGTTATCATCTTGAATGTCGATCCGGGCGCATAAAGCCCCTCGATCGCCTTGTTTACGAATGGGAACCTGGGCGAGCGGACAAGTTCGCGGAAGCGTTCGATGCCGTCCTCTTCGTTCTGGAACATATTCGGGTCGAACGCGGGGACCGAGGCAAGGCATAGGATTTCTCCGGTCCAGATGTCCATGACGATCGCGCTTGCCGATTCCTCTTTGATGGTCGCGAACGCATGGCGTTGAAGCTCGCGGTTGATCGTAAGGTGGACGTTCTGTCCCGCGGTGGGCAAACGCCGGCGCGATTCGATGGTTTCGATTACTCGTCCGACGGCGTTGACGACTTGGACTATTTCTCCGCCGGATCCGCGAAGTTCGGAATCCCGCACGCGCTCGATTCCGGTTTTTCCCACTTTGAAATCAGGAAGGGATAGAAGCGGCGACGGGTCGCGCCGAACGTCGTTTTCGTCGGGTGCGGCGACATAGCCGATTGTGTGCGCCCCCACTTCTCCGTTGGGATAGTTTCTGCGCCGCGTTTCCTCGACGAACACGCCCGGAAGCTCGAGGTTGTTGATTTGTATTTTTGCCATGTCGTCCCAAGATAGGTGGGATTTTACTATGACGGGAAAGAAGGGGCGCTTCTTCGCTATGTTTGCGCGTATGCGGTCTTTTTCTGCGTCCGACAGGGATATTTTAGTGCCGATGATGTCAAGGATCTCGTCGACCTTGCGGCCACGCATTATTATCTCCTCGGGTATCATTTGGATTTCATAGGCGTTGCGGTTGTCGGCAAGGACTTCGCCCGCCTCGTCGTATATGATTCCGCGCGCCGGCGGGACGAGTTTTATTCGGATCGAGTTCCTATCGGACAAAGCGGTGTATTTTTTATTTTCGAAAACCTGAAGCTGGACAAGCCGCGCGACAAGCACGGCGAACAACGCCGCCTCGCCCACGCCGATCAAAAGGGCGCGCCGCGTGAAGATTTTTACAAGCTCCGCGTCCCTCACCCCTGAATCTCCTTTTGCTGCCTAAGGGTTATGCGCTCCAACAACCATACTATCGGCAGATACATCGCGACCAACCATAGCCACGCGTAAAACGCTCCGCCCATGCCCGCGCGCGGCAGTATGAATACGGATACTATTATTACCTTCAGCAATGCAAGCAGCCCGCTTGTCCCCGCGAAGATCAAAAACGCGAAAAGCTTCGATTCTACGATGGGAAAGATCTTCTGCTGCGCGACCGCGAAATGCAGGATTAAAAAAAGGAATATGTTAAGCCCGAACGCGCCCCCGCTGATCAAATCCTGTGCAAAGCCAAGGAACATTATGGTAAGCATTCCGACATTTTCGGTTTTCAACATGGAATAATAATATATAGGTATAAGGGCAAGCGTGGGCGTGTTCGCTCCCCACACCGGCACCGCGAAGGATAGGCATAGGACAAGGAAACACATAACCGGCGGCACGAATGGTGCCACGAACTTCGCGGCCTTGGAATTGCGGGCGAACAGCCGCGCGAAAAGTTTCTTCTTGCGCTTTAACTTGGTCATTTAGCCTCCGATAAGCAGCGGACCATGCACGTCCGGGCGGGCATGAACTTGTGAATGCCAACGCACGAGGGCGGCGTGCATTGGCCGCCGGCTAGCGCGCGAACACATATAAGTGTGTTGCATCGCTTCCCCTCCTCCTCGCGCACTCCTCATGTCATTCCCGCACCCTATCAATGTCATTCCGGGCTTGACCAGCAATCCATACTTACTGGATACCGGCTCGAAGGCCGGTATGACAAAGGAATAACTCACTTCCCCTCCTCCTCGCGTTTGAACTCCGCGATTTTGATCGCCTCGTTGGATTTGATGATTTTTACCATGTATACGGTTGCGGGTTTCGAGAAAGGCTGAAGCACCACTCCGTCCTCCTCGCTGACGGCGCCGATGACTCCGATGGGTATTCCGGCGGGCAAGTTTCCGTCCATGCCCGAGGTCATCACGACCTCTCCGATTTCTGGCGCGACGGGTGATTCGAAATGCACGACCTTGGGATGCGTCGAGTTGTTGCCGGACAAAAACGCTCGCACGCCGCTGCTGGCCATCATGACGGGAATGCGGCTGTTGGCATCTGTGATAAGTATCATGCGGGAATACTCGTCGCCCGCACCCACGATCTGTCCGACAAGGTTGCCCTCGGCCACGACGCCCTGGTATTTTTCGACCCCGCTCCTGCGTCCTGCGTTAAGTATGTATGAGTGCGAAAACCCGCCGCCCGAGCGCCCTACGACCTTGGCGATTGCGACCACGCTTGCTGGCACGTCGGATACATAGTTAGCGGCCAAACGCACCTTCTCAAGCTCGGCGTTCTCGGCGTTAAGGATCGCGATCTGCTCGTTCATTTCCTCTATGCGGAGAAGTAGGCGTCGATTCTCTTCGTCGATGCGCATGAAATGCTTTGTGTATTCGACGAACTCGGCGAGCTTGCGGAAAGGATATCCCATCGCGTCGGCCACAGGTGCGACCGCGTTAAGGACGACGCCTTGAGTTTTTTGCATAGTCGCGGAATCGGGATTGCCGATGAAGATAAGCATGAAGGAAAAGATAATGAACGCACCAAGAAAGAACTTGCGTAGCGTGCGTTTTACCGCCTGCATCTTCATGGATTTCGATTTGCTAAGCTTGTCCATTTTGGTCCCCCGCTCGTCCCCCGTCATTGCCCGACTTGATCGGGTAATCCAGTGAAGGATACTGTGTTATTTAAGCGAACAGAGTGAGCTTGCGCGCACACGCCGCCCCCACGCT
>WQWV01000039.1 GCA_009785175.1 Alphaproteobacteria bacterium | reverse complement strand
CCGCCCTGCCTTGCCTCGCCGGAACTAAACCTTAGTTCCGACACTGAATCAGCGTTATGTTTAAGGTTGGATTCCGGGTCAAGCCCGGAATGACAGGGTGAAGGCGGGTCGGCGTGGTTTGCTGGAGCGCAAGCGCTTAGCTATAAATCTTTACAACGGAACCTCGCTCTCGTTGCCTCGAGCTCTCTGCTGGAGGGATTTGGGGTTATTATGTTTGGTGGATTATATCGAGCAATACCACTTCATGAACCTTATAAAAAGCTTGGACTTAAAAGGCTTGAGAAAATGTCTTCGCAGCAGTTTGAACTTCAAGAAATGCCGATCGTGCGTCATCATTTTTATCGCAAGCCAACGATCAGTCGGCGATTTGGTCGACTCTGAATCCAAATAGGTTTTGGTGTAATCTATTATATCTTCGATGGATAGACTTTTGGTCGGCAAAGTCATGCCGTTGTTTATCATCTCCTGTTGCAAATAGGCTATATTTTTCAAGCTTGTCGGCTGCGCCATTCGAATCGCCGGCGAATAACGGTTGATCCAGCGGGCAGCGCCACCGCCGGTTCCGGTCAGGACAAGCAGCCGCGTGCCGTCATCGTCGGACAGAATCAACTTCGCCGCCAGCATGCGAATGTTCATGGGAATAAAATTTTTATTGGATTCGGCGTGCCGGCCGTCTTCGGAATATTGCGCTCCGACATTTGAGATTTTGAAGTCGTTATAGGATTCGCCCAATGACTCGACCAGACGGTGCGCCACCTTCTCGGATCCATTCGCAGCTATGACGTATAATTTTTTATTTTGCATCGACGCATTATAAACGATTTTTGCGCGAATGCAAGAAACGGAAAAAACTTCCTATTGCCCGCGCAACTAAAATGCGTTATAATTTTCAAAAATGGGGGAAATAATGATGCACAAAAAAAATATCGTAATCGCGGGGGTCGCAGGGCTTGTGGTCCTTTTGGGTCTTGTCGGAGTATTCGCAACGTTCGGCGAGGGAAAGCGCGAGGCGTTGCCGGGCGTCGCGAAAGGTTCGCACCCCATACTTGAAGTCATAGATGCGCGGCATTCTACGCGAGAGTTTACGGACGCAGCGATTGACCGACAGGCGCTATCCGAAATACTTTGGGCCGCATTCGGGAAAAATTCCGGCGGCAAACGCACAATCCCAACCGCGCGCAACAAGCAGGACTTGAACGTGTATGCAATCACCGCCGAGGGCGCGTTCCTTTACGACGGGCTTAGCAACTCGCTTGTGCTTAAAAGCCGCGAGGATCTGCGCGGGTTGTTTGTGGATTCGGACGGGCGGCAGGAGTTTGTGCGCAAGGCGCCTTTGACTTTGCTGTTCACCGGTTCCGACGAAGCGAATTCTCCGATCCATGCGGGCGCTGCGATGCAGAACGTGGCCCTGCTTGCCGTCGTGCGCGAGCTTGGAACAGTTGTGCGCGTGAACTTCGAGTTCACGCCTGTGGCAGACGCGCTTTCACTTCCGGCCGGTGAAAAAATAATCGCCTCGCAGGTGGTCGGCGTGCCGAATAGATAAACATAAATCTATCATCATGAACAACCAAACCAGGCCGAGCTGAAAAGCTTCATTATACTTCACTGGATTACCCGGTCGAGCCGGGTAATGACGACTCGGGCATTACCAAATCTTGACTCGTTTTTCCGGCGCGAGGTAGAGCTTGTCGCCATCTTTGATTCCGAACGCATAATACCATGCGTCGATGTGCGGAAGTATCGCGTTCACGCGCCAGCGGCAAAGCGAGTGCGGATCGACCTTGGTGCGGCGCACAACCTCTTCGTCGCGGATATGACCGGCTTCGGTCGACGCATAGGCGAGAAAGAAGCGCTGGGCGGGAGTGTATCCGTCGACGGTTTTATCCGGCGCGGCCGAGGGCAGATTTTTGAACGCCTCGAACGCGATGGCCATGCCGCCGTAGTCCGCTATGTTTTCGCCAAGCGTGAATTTTCCATTCGCGTAAAGGCCGGGGGCAACCTCGATGGCATTGAAAAAATCCTCCATCACCTTCGCGCGGGTTTCGAAGTTTTTCGAATCCTCGTCGCTCCACCAATCGTTAAGGTTCGCGTTCGCGTCGAACTTGCGGCCTTCGTCGTCGAAACCATGCGTCATCTCGTGCGCGATGACCGAACCTATGGCGCCATAGTTGCTTGCGTCGTCGGCGTCAAGGTCGAAAAACGGCGGCTGTAGGATTCCGGCGGGAAAACAAATCTCGTTCATCAACGGGTGGAAGTATGCGTTGACCTCGTGCGGCGCGGCCCACCAGAGTTCTTTGTCCACGGGGGAATCGATTTGGGCCTCGAAATAGCGCGCGTCGGCGTCGGCTACCGATTTGATATTTTCCCAATACGATTTCGCGGGGACTATGGAGAGCTTCGAGTAATCGCGCCACTTGTCGGGATAGCCGATTTTGAACCTGAACGAGGCGAGTTTTTCGTATGCCTTTTGTTTGGTGGCGGCGCAAAGCCAATCGAGTTTTTCTATGCGCGATTTGAATGCGACGTTCAGGCGATCGACAAGCCCCTGCATTCGTTTTTTCGCCGCCGGCGGAAAGAATTTCGCAACGTATGCCTTGCCCACCGGGTCAACAAGCGAGCTGCAAACCGTCATCACCGCCCTTTTCCACCGCGGCTTTGCCTCGGGCGTGCCGGAGAGCGTGCGCGCGTGGAAATCGAAAAAGTTCTCGTAAATTTCGTCGGAGAGTTTCGAGCTTGCCGCTTCGATGAGCCGGAATTTAAGATAGAGTTTTATGTCGTCAAGCGCGTAGGAATTTATGATTTCGATTGCCTTCGTTATCGCCTCGGGCTGGCCTACAAGGACATTTTTCGGCGCGATGTTTCGTGCGGCAAAGTAGGCGTTCCAATCGAAGCCGGCGAATTGTTTGTTTAATTCTTCGCGCGTGAATTTATGATAATTCGCGACAGGATCGCGCAGCTTTTCTTTCTCGTAAAAACTTGATGCAAGGTCGGATTCAAGCGCATAGATTTTTTCGGCGGCGGCGTCGGCGGCGATATCGAAAAGCCTCAACGCGCGGGCAATATAGGCTTGATATTTCGCGCGGATCTCGTCCGACTTGTCGCCGGTATCGAAATAATATTCCTTGTTCGGAAGGCCAAGGCCGCCTTGCGTAATCCATAACATATTGGTCGTGGAATCCTTCATGTCCGGCTCGACTCCCCAGGAAAAAAACGCGGAGGCGTAGTTGTGGAGCGTCGCCAACGCCGTAGGGATCTGCGATTTTTCGGCGATAGAATCTATGGCGGCAAGGTCTGCGGCAAGCGGCGTTGCGCCTTCGGCGTTCAATCGTTTTTCGTCGGTTGCGAGATTATAGAGGTCGCCTATTTTCGCAGCGTCGGAGCCGGGCGCATTTGTCCCCGCTGACAATTCGAGGATAAGGTTTTTGATTTTCTCCTGGTTCTCGTCTATGAGCTTGTGAAACTGACCGTATATAGCGAACTCGGAGCGCATGGGATTGTTCGCGCGCCAGCCCGCGGTCGCGAATTCGTAAAAATCGTCGCCGGGGTTTATCGCGGGATTAAAATTCTTAACGTCTATCATGGGTTTTCTCCGGGAATTAAGGGGCCTTCTGTTGATAGCCGGCCCCGGGCCCACCCTTAGGGTTCTAAGTCCTTAGGGAATTTTCGTGCACTTAGGCTGCGAGAGCGTAAGGTTGCACAGAACGATTGTCATTAGCATTCGTTTTTTGCTATCCGTTCGCGTTGCCGCCGGGTGAATAAATCCCGAGCGCACGCAGATCCTTTATTACGCCTGTCGAGCCTATTTCTTCCCCATGATGGTGGAGAAGTGGGGTACCGCCCCCCAGTCCAAGACGTCTATTCCAATCGGCATTTAGCGCCGTAGTCATTGCTGACTTATATATTATAGGGGATTTCGGCGTGGAAATCAAGAGCAAGCCATGAACGCCGAGCTGGCGGAAGCGCTCTCTTGGAGCGCGCATGCCTTCCCCCTTCGCTAAAGCTTCGGAAGGACTTACGGCGCGGGGGCGGCGGTCATGCGCGAAGCGAGCAAGCTCGCTGGAAAGCTTCATTATGATACACTGGATTACCCGATCAAGTCGGGCAATGACGGGGGAAGGACTGGATTACCCGATCAAGTCAGGTAATGACGGGGGAAGAAGAACTTACCTTTGCCGGCGGCGGACTGGAAGACAAGACTTGGGTTTGAGCAGATTTATTATGCCAAACAGGAAATTCGGTTTGGGTTTCGGCGGCCACTCGCCAGCCCTTAGACGGCGGATAAGCTTGTTCATTTCCTTGTGCGATATATCATGGGACTTGTTGCTGCGCTCTTGTCTTAACGCCGCCTTGGTCGCGACAAGCGAATCCGCATTATCACGATAAAAATACATGACCTGCGGGACATTGACTACTTTTTTGGCGGCGGGCAAAAGGTGCGCGTTGAACAGCAAGTCCTCGCCATAAAACAGATCCTCGTTAAATCGAATATCGTTATCATAGACAAGCTTAGATTTGAAAACATAGCTCCACACCGGGCCCCAATAATACTCCTTGTATGGATCCCAATCGGAGCCGTAAGTCGAGACGCGGGGATTCTTGGAGGGGCTTCTTTGGAATTTGCCACGCATGCATACGCCGTCAACGCGGCCGGCATCAACTTTGGCGGTCTTCATGGCGTCGATTATTTTTTTATAATAGTTTGCATCGACCTTATCCGAGTTGTCAATGTATCCTATGTAATCGTCGGAATCAACGAAAGTGGTGTAGTCGTTTTTAAGGCGGCGGGCGTAATCAAGGCCGGTGTTGCGTGCGGCCGAAGGGCCCTGTATGACTTCTGAGGTCGTGTGGATTTTGACCGGATACCTGCTGCTAAACTTAGAGGCGTATTTAGCGCAGAGTTTAAGCGAATCGTCAGTAGAATTATTATCGACAAGCACGACGTCTATGTTCACTCCCTTTTGCGCCAATATGCTGTCGAGGCATTTCGGAAGGAACTTTTCGACGTTATGAACCGGGATTATGACGGATAGCGTTGGGAGGGCGGAGGGCATAGCTATAGCCCCAGCTTTTGCCGAGCTTCCTCGTTCTTGTTGAACTCGTATATATGCTGTTGCAGGCGCGGGCGGGCGGTTTGGACGGCCATGGTCGCGCGCTGTTTCGATTTGGCTAGGCGAAGTTCTAGGAAAGTCCTATAATCGGCGCACGACTGTGCGGGCGATATGTTGCCTGCCCTGCTCCACTCGGAACGCGCGCGGCTTAGGTCGAAATCTTCGTTGTCGCACATCGAGATACGCCGATTCTGCGCCGGATCCATGCACGCGCGGAAGTCATCACTAAATGTCCTTGGCCCATCGAACGTCGCCACCGTAGAAGTAATTATGCCGGGAGCCATCGGATCGTGATCCGCAATCGGTTTCGGCAGACCGGCCATTTGGAGTATGGGATCGGGAATGCGCGTGATTGCGATCGTCCGATTGGCAAGCTTCTGCGCGGTGTCGGCAAGCCAGTCGAAATGCGCGATCGAGTTAGAGGTTATGCGCGCGCCGGGCGAGGCGTTGCCAGAGCCGAAATTATAGCGTGTGAAAAGGCTGGCCGCATCTGTGTAGATACACTTGAACGGAACGCCGGATTTATTAAGTTCGAGCTGCATCTCGATCACGTCGTCGTGAAGTTCGGGTATGCCGGAGAGCGCGATTTCCATTTTATCGTTTAGGCAGCGCACTACCATATTCACGCATTCGTCCTCGGTCGGAGGGGCGAAAGCGACTACTTCGGGCTCGGCGATAGGGATTACGGGCGCGACGGTTGTCGCTTGGCGACGGGCAGAGACTGCTGCTCCGCGGCCGCTTCGTTTTTGAGTAGTTTGGGCGTATGCGTCAACGGCGGCAAGCGCCGCGATCAGCGATAATGCTATGAGTTTGCGTGTCATGTCCTCACGTCCAACACGTATTATATCATATTTTGCTATGGCTGGAAAGGGTTATTTTTGCAGTCCGTTCGTAAACCATTTGTTGGTGATTTTCGCACCACTACTTCTGATAAGTATGTAGCGCATCAATTCCTCTATCATCACAAGACCGTCAGAAGATTGAAGCATCCCGGTTTCTCTAAGGCGCTCAAGCTCGTCATGTAGATTGATTGCGGACTGAATATCCCACGACTGTGGTTTGTGAGCTTTATATACCGCACAAGTCAAGTTATAAGCTTCTACCAATGCAGCCTGGGAGACAAGGACTGTGCCGTTGTTTTTGGATCTGCATTCAACCGCTCCTTGGGCGTTCGAGGCGCCGATGCCGATTTGGCCTTTGAAGTAGAGGATTCCCCCTAGATCAAAGACGCAGGTGCTGCCGCCAGCGATAGGCGCAACAAAGGCTTTAGGAGGAATTGTTTTCAAAAGTTGGATCACATTCCGCAAGAATGCCAAGTCTTTAGCATTAAAAAAGTTCATGTTCAATTTTTTACCTTTTTAGGGTGCCTAGACAAAATGTATACTTTCCTAGGATTTTTATCAAGTGAAAAAATGAATATGAAAAAAACCGCCTCTACCGTTGATTTTCCTAAAGATGAAATTTTTGCAAAGATACCTTACCTGCGGCGGTGTTTGGATTTTCCGACGATATCAAACACTCGGTCGGCAATTATTCTTTCAAATATAGGGCGATGCGTCGGCAAATCCAATCCTTTTACTTGCATGTTGTTTTCGAATACGATACGCACGGGTTCGCTTTTGTTATCAGAATGAGATGAAAATTGGATTTGGCAATACTCGTGGTGGGCGTTCGAACCCCTGAATCTAGAAAAATTAACGAGAATGCCTGGCGCTTCGTATTCCATTATCAAGCACGACCTATGCGCGTTGGCGAACGTCTTGCCAAACGGGGAAAGGCGGTCAAAGTCGCCCGATTTGGTCTCGGAATCATAGGATACGCGCGTCAAGCCGCCGGCAGCCTTGATAGCGGCGGCCGCATATTCAGCGCAGGCGTCATCATAGGCTTTGATGTCGGCGTATTCTTGTGAGGCGTGGGCCTCGCCGTGAAACTTGCGGAGATTATCGAACATCATCTGTGAGAAGTCGGGTGCGAAGCGTTTGGTTTTGGCGGTAAAGATTTTCA
This sequence comes from Alphaproteobacteria bacterium, assembly GCA_009785175.1. GTDB lineage: Bacteria > Pseudomonadota > Alphaproteobacteria > Rs-D84 > CACZYB01 > WQWV01. Next base: position 364 of record WQWV01000039.1, on the reverse strand, counting down.
TATCGAGCCTTTTGTTTTTATTTTCTTTTGCAAGTTCTTGCCGCGCGGCGGACCTTGGCCGCTTTGGCCTTGTCGCCCGCGCGCTGTATCTTATAGGCGCCCACCACCTTGACTATATCCCTTGGCGATACGGGATATTCGACTCCGTCGATTATGAATTCGCCATTGGAACGGTATTCGCTATGGTAATAGGGGCCGCTATCCTCTTTCATGGCCGAACCTTCGATCTCGGTATTGGGATAGAGGCAGCGGACGGTCATGTTGCCAACGTAAAGCTCGCTTATGCACCAGCCGCAACCTATGTCGGCCCAGTCGTGGCGGACGGAAACTCCCCTCATCGCGCCTTGTCCTTTCCTGCTGAGCT
>WQWV01000038.1 GCA_009785175.1 Alphaproteobacteria bacterium | reverse complement strand
CGACCGGGTAATCCAGTGAAGTATATAGAAGCCTCCAGCGAGCTTGCGAGCTACGCGCGCACCTTGAGCCTGTCCTCGCTGGTGCGGGGACCGCCCCCACGCTGTGCGTGCGCGCCCCACGGGCAATAACACTGTGTTTAATCTGCCCCAAACGAAGCCTCGCCATCGCAATAACTCCCATCTCGCATCAGCAAACCACGCCGAGCAGGGCGGAAGCGCCTTGGGCGCGCACGCACTGCGTGGGGCGGCGTGGTGCGCGCAGCTCTTCGAGCTGGAGAACACAATGTATAAAAAGATTTGTGCGTAGGCGGGACGCCAAGAGCAGTTGGCGTTTATGAGGCGAGCTCGCACTGACGCAGCTAGCTAGGGATTTAATCAGCTTGCCTTTACATACCCGAATTGCACCCCGGCAAGCCTTGCCTTGTCCGAAATCTTTTTCGCCGCGTCAAGTTTTTTATAAAAATCGTCCCTGTCCTTGATCGTCAAAAACCTACAGTTCAGTCCCACATGTTGATTGCGCTCGGCCCTATTGTCATCTTTGCGCCGATATTTTTTCCAATAGCCGGGCTCGGCCATCATTCGCGGATATTTTTCGGGTCTAGCGCCGATCTCGGACATTATTGCACAAAAAGGAGGCGTGAATTCCGAGTCGGTCATCTCGCTATTGCGCTTGGCGACATCCCAAGCATGGCACCTTTTCCCTTTCGGATCGAAATAGCACATATGAGCGCCATTGTTGGGCGCACAGCTCTCTTCGCCTCCTGCATGCGAAAATGCTTTGGATTTATTAGTTTTGGTTTCTACACAAACATTCATGATATAATTCTCCCTTAGAGATTTTGCAGTTTAATTTTTGGTGATTGTGGGCGCGCTGCCCGAAATAAAAATACTCCCCTACGGGAGGAGGAGAAGGTCAAGCGAAAGAACGAAAACGTTGTTCATAGATACGACTATACACCAAAAACATGTAATTGTCAAGTTTACTTATTTAGCTTTTTTATCGCGGCGTCGCGAATCTATCCGGCTCGATCCTGCCGTTGGTGCGTCCGAAAAAAACGTATTCCTTTCCCTGGATAAAATTAAATCCGTCGGCCACCAAATCGCCGAATGGGGTGTGGGCTGTGATAGGATCGTTGCCGAACGCGCGGCTTGTTCCCGCGTCCACAGTGGCGTTGGTCGTGATGAAAGTGTTGCCCTCGGAATCCGTGATTTTAGCGGTGCCGGTAATGTGGAAGACCTTCTTGTCCTTGTGAAATGTGCCGGCGGTTGCGAACACGTCGAACCAACGATCCTTCCCGCGCGAGAATCGTCCGGTGATTTCGGTAAAATGCACCTCTGGCGACATGTGCGCCTCGATACCTTGGGATATGCGGGCGGAGAAGACCGAGCCATCGTCGCCGATACCGCGGATATTGCTGTTCTTGATGGTGAAGTTCATATTTTCTATGCCGTCAAGCTTAGGAATAGACAACCGCACTTTTGCTATTTGCGAGAAATGCGGAAGTATCAAGATCAGCGCGATGAATACGCCTGCGACTATTGGCAGCGCGAATTTCAATATAAACACTCGGCGGGAATATTCACAGGAATCGTCATACGCGCGCCTAATCCGGCGGAGATTTAATTCAAGTATTTTGCGCGCGCGGATCAGCATGCGGCACCTACCGCGCCAGTGCTATGGCTACGGTTTCCGCCATACCGGCTTCTGCGGTCTCGGTCGTCGCGATCATGATCGAGTTTGCGGAAAGTCCGGCGTTGGTAAGCGCTTTTCGCACGTTCAAAAGACGCGAGAACGCGGGACCGCGGGGCGTGCCCTTGGCATAGTATGCCGTAATTCTTAGCGTGTATTCTGGCAACGCCAAAACCTTGGCGGCATATATATTCAGCATCTCCCTATGCGAAGGTTGAAGCAGCTCCTCGCCGATGCCGAACGCGATTACCATATCTGCGATTGCATCGGGCGACTTGGCCGGCGCAGGCGTTATGACAAGCGGCTTCTCGAGAACTTTTTCCACGATGGGGACGATCTTGCGTTCATTTGCCTGCTGCGGTATGGGCGCATTCGGAAGTGGGCGCACAAGCGGCATTGGCATGGGCACAATCTCTTCGATCGTTGGAAGGCGAGGGACATCGCGATTAATCACTACGGCGGGGAGTTTTTCTACGGTGCCGATTTCTTTTTTCGGTGGCAAGGCCGGCACCGCGGCGGGCGCGGGCATTTCGATCGGAGGAACTATGAACGCCGGTAGCGGCACGGCCTTTTGAAATCCGGGTTCAACCGGGCGTTCGGAAGCATATATTATAACGGCACCTTCGTTCGGGACTCCCGCGCGGAAGTCAAGATTGGCGCCGGGATTCCTAAGCTTCACTGTCGGTTGGAATAATGTATTTGCGTTTGTCGCGACGGCGGCGAGCGCTATGATTATGGCGAGTAGTGCTCTCATGTTTTTCCCTCTTATTTCTTTGCAATTATACTTTCGTTAAGCGACGGTTGCAAGTGATTATTTTCGATTATCATGCGGTGCGCGCCGAAAAAATCCTTGGCCGGCTTGCCCTCTGCGTCGATCGCGGTTAGGAGGCCGCCGGCTTCTTTGACGATTATGCTTGCAGCAGCAAGGTCGAACATCGAGGTCGCGGAAAATATTCCCGCGTCGATCGAACCGTTGGCGATGTATGCCGCGCCAAGGCTTCCGCAGCCAAGGGCTACGTTCTGGCCATATATTTTTGCGGGCGAGGTTTTCCGACTGGTGCGTATGCGGCGTTTCATTCTGGCCTCGATCACGAACGCGCCTTCGCCACGGCTTGCGTAAAAAAGCTTGTCAAGGATCGGGCTGTATATCACCGCGGCGATGGTTTCTTTTTGCTCCATAAGCGCTATCGAAATCGCGAAGAAGGGCATGGCGCGGGCGAAGTTGTCGAAGCCGTCGATAGCGTTGATCACGAACCTGTGCGATATGTCGCTTCCGGCGACAGTTTCGTTGGGCGTCATTATGCCGAACTTGGGGCGTGCTGCTTTGAGCGATTCTATGATGATTTTTTCGACTTTGGTGCGGCCGTTGGTGGCAAAGCGCAGGCCCGAGTCGGCAGAGCTCTGGAGGTTTTCCATCTCGCCGAAATCTCGGATAAGGAAGCGGGAGGCGCCGGTTGCCGCGGCTATCATTACATTTACGTTCGACGAAGTGTTTGTATCCATGGCCATTGGCGCTCCTATTTACGATTTCAATATTGTATTCACAATGCTGCGCGTTGTCAAGAGGTAGCAGCCGCGAGCGTGCATCGCCCTTTGTGTTTGATTTGAACAATTTTTATTTAGTGGCCACAGGCTTCTTATAAAGCCCATAAGCCTCCGCCAGCGCCGATTTCGAATAATCGACTTTCCCGTCGCGGGCGGTATCCCATGCTGCTTTAATCTTTTTATAATCGTCCTCGGAAATTAATTTCCAACCCATCAGCTCGTCAAGCGCCGCGTCAATCGACGGGAAGAATCCCTCTTTGACAAGCTTGTCGATCAAATCGCGGAACGCCGAAATTCCAAGAATCGCAGGCAGGGTCAATCCTCCGCCCAGCGCCGCCAACGTTCCTGCAAGTCCGAAACCGGCCGCCCCCTGGGTAAGTATGGCGCCGACGTTCTTCGCGTCCTTGCCGCTAACTTGCCCAAACGAAGCTGTGTGCACGGCATTGCGGAAAACCTGCGCCACGCCGATTGGTAAATTATCTGCTTTTGCAACCATGCCCTCTCCTAGAACCTATACCTTAAACCAAGCGATAGTTGATGCGACATCACACCGCTTATGTCGTTGGTAAGGTCGTCGATGAAATAATCGTCCTCGTCTACATCGAAGTATAGATAATTGCCGGTGGATTTCACTCCGCCAAGCGAGGCAAGCGAATATCTAAAATCCATATCGAACCTCTCGGACACAGGCGTGCCGATTCCGGCGACAATCCGCCACATGAAATTCATCGAGCTTTTAGATACTGGATTTGGATAGCCGCAGATTTCGCCCGGCGCGTATTCGCACTCTCCTTCGCCTGAATGTCTTACCGAAAGCTCGGCGATGCCAAGGCCTGCGCCAATATAAGGAAGGACTCTATCGTTGGCGACATCGAAGTTGTAAAGAAAATTAACGCCCGCGGTCCACGCGCCAAGCTCGAGCTTGTGGTTGTCCATGTTCGAATCAAGGTCGCCCATTAGTCCGACTTCGTATTCGATAGACCACTGTCCATAGAATGGCGTTCCGTATGCGATCGAGAAGCCGGCGGACGAACCGGAATGGGAATCGTCGTCGACAAAGCCCAAATCGACTCCGCTTACCCTATCGGAAAAGTTTGTAAATCCATACATGATCGCGAATCGGACATAGGGCTCGGTTTCAAAGGGCTTTATAAATGTGGCCATGGGCGCGGGCATTGGCTGGGGCGCTCCGCCCCCATCGCCTATGCGTCGAAACATGAACTCGCGGTCCTGCATTGTGGAAAAGCTCTGCGCGAACGCGTCTGCACCGATTAAGGCCAAAGCTACCGCAATGCCGAAAACAATTTTCTTCATTTTTACCCTCTCGCGGGATTATACCATATTTTTAGGCGCTCCGCAAGCGAAAGGCTTATCTTCCCCTTGCCTCATCACCCCGGCCTGTGCGATAAAAAACCAAAGGAGAAAATCATGGTAAAACCCTATATTAAAATCACCAAGGACGGGCCCTATATGGCCTTTGGCATAGATAATATCACCGAGAAGATTATCGTTGCGGACAATGCCGGAATCTCGGTCGAATACGCCGACGGCAAGACGTTCAAGGTAAAGGACGCGCCGGTTGCGCTTTGCCGTTGCGGCCGCACCAAAAATCCTCCGTTCTGCGACGGCTCGCATCTAAAGGCGAAATGGAACGGCCATGAGACCGCAAGCTTTACGCCGATAATGGAACAAGATAGCGCAGAGGCCACGCGCGGCGCGACCTATGACATGCTGGAAAATATAAACTACTGCGCGTTCGCAAGGTTCTGCGACGCCAAGGGCAGGATTTGGAATTTGGTGCAGATGGGCGGCCGCGCCGCAGCAGAGCAGGCTTTGAAAGAGGCCAACCTCTGCCCCGCCGGACGTTTCGTCATGCTTGATAAAAGCGGCAACGTCGTTGGCGACACACTCCCGCCGGAAATCTCGACTATCGAAGATGCAAGCGTAGGCATCTCTGGCCCGCTTTGGATCAAGGGCAATATAAGGGTCGAATCAGAGGGTGGCAAGTCATACGAAATCCGCATGAAGCAAACTCTTTGCAGGTGCGGCCGCAGCAACAACAAACCCTTCTGCGATGGTTCGCACGCCGGTTCCCATTGGAAAGCCGGAGAATAGCCAAACACGTCCGGGCGGGCGAACGTTTAAGTTAGCCAACGCACTAGGGCGGCGCGCAAACTATTTTATGCTTGTATTTTATCCTCGCAGAATTATAATTTACCCTGCCGCGGAAGGGTGGCAGAGCGGTTGAATGCGGCGGTCTTGAAAACCGTTGATGTCGCAAGATATCCGGGGGTTCGAATCCCTCCCCTTCCGCCATTTATAAAACAGACCTCAAATGGTTTGTTTTATAAATGGGAGAGGTGGGTTCGAACACCCAAGAAGGGGGTTCGGAACGAAGCGAAAAGGCGCGCGTGCACGCCGGTCGCGAAAGCGATTTTGCAAGTGAACGCATAGGCGAAGCCGGAGCGGACAATCCCTCCACAAACCAAAGGAAACTAAAATGAAGTCCCCTCACAAAGGCATAAAGCGCATCTTGCACGCGTTCAAATATTCATACGACGGTTTCATAGCCGTATTCAAATCCGAGGCCGCGTTCCGCCAGGATCTGGTCGTCTTCGCAATCGGCACCGCCGCCGCCCTCCTGCTTCCGTTCACGCCGATGACAAGGGCGATATTGATCTCCTCGCTCCTCTTGATATTACTCATGGAGCTTGTGAATACGGCGATAGAAGTTGTGATAGACCGCATTTCGGACGACTATCACAAACTTTCGAAAACCGCTAAGGATATAGGAAGCCTATTGGTTCTGCTATCGTTCATAAACGCCGGCGTAATCTGGAGTATCGCGCTTGTCCAATATCTAGGGGGCGCAAATTGAGAATTAAAAGCCATTGGTTGATTCTTATAGCAAGCGTTTGGTTCGCGACGGTCTTAAACCTAGCGCTGTGGCGTTTTGTAATCGACAAGATCGAGGTCGAGGCGGGCATAACGAACTTCCTTTTCATGCTCTCGCTTCCTCTTGTGGTGATGGCTCCGCTTTATATTTTGTTTAGCATAATAGTCGTTCCATATCTTGCGAAACCGCTGCTTGCGCTGCTTTTGATAACAAGCGCGGCCACGAATTATTTCATGTTCGAGCTGGGGGTCTATATCGACGTCGATATGCTAAGAAATACGTTCGAGACGAATACGCGCGAAGCCCTCGACCTTCTTACCTGGTCAAAGGTTTTATGGGTGGCGGGACTTGGCGTTATTCCGGCCGCGCTTATCGCCGCAACGAAAATCGAATACGGGATTTTCAGGGTCGAGCTTGCGAAACGCGCCGGCTCCGTGCTTTTGCTTCTGGCAGTTATATCCGGCCTTTTGGTCGCCACGTTCGGGCATTACGCTCCGTTTGTCCGTAATAACAGGCAGGCGCGCAAAATCATCAACACCCAGAATTATATCTATGCTGCGACGAAATACTTCTTGGACAATAAAAAAGCCAAGCGCGAGTTTGTGAACATTTCCTATGACGCCAAACACGTTCCGTTCAGGGATCCGCATAGGACGGTGCTTGTCCTGGTGCTTGGCGAAACCGCGCGCGCCGCGAACTTCCAACTCCTCGGCTACGGCCGCGAAACCAATCCGCTCCTATCGAAACAAGACGTAATAGCGTTCAGGGACGTAAACGCCTGCGGCACATCGACTGCGGTTTCCGTTCCGTGCATATTCGCGCACACCGGCCGCAGCGATTTCAGCGTTGTTGCCGCGCGCCACACCGGCAACCTCCTCGACATAGCGCAAGCCGCGGGATACAGGGTTATCTGGCTTGACAACGACGACGGGTGCAAGGGCGTGTGCGCCCGCGCCGATGTGGTGAAAAGAATGGTCGAGATAAACGACCCGAAACATTGCGACGGCAAATTCTGTCGCGACGAAGCGTTGCTTGAACATATCCCGGGATTGCTTAAAAACATAGAGCAGGACACGCTGATCGTTTTGCACACCATGGGCTCGCACGGGCCTACGTATTACAAACGCTATCCCGATAGCTTCAGGAAATTCGCGCCCACCTGCGATACCGCAAGCATACAGAAATGCTCGAGGGCGGAGCTTTTGAACACCTACGACAACACGATACTTTATACCGATTTCATAATATCCAGCGTGATAGACATGCTAAAGAAGCACCCGGAATACGAGGCCGGCATGATATACATTTCCGACCACGGGGAATCGCTTGGCGAAAACAACGTCTATCTCCACGGCCTGCCCTATACCATAGCGCCCAAGGAGCAGACGCACGTGCCGAAAATCATCTATATGAACGATACGATGAAAAGATGGGATTACATAGATTGGGAATGCCTAAGGCGTGATGCCGCGACGAAATCGTATACACACGATAATTTGTTCCATTCTGTGCTAGGCTTGCTCGAGATAAAGTCAAAGAAATACAAACCCGCGCTGGATATTTTCAAACCCTGCCGCACCAAGGAATTGTTTAGCGAGTAGAGTGAAAACATACAAAACCAAATCTTCTATAACGGGCAGCTGGACGAGGCGTAGCCGAAGTGCCAGCCGGGACCCGTTGTAGGAGATTTATAGCTACGCCTT
>WQWV01000037.1 GCA_009785175.1 Alphaproteobacteria bacterium | reverse complement strand
TCATACCGGGCTCGACCCGGTATCCAGTTAGTATATTAAGAAGAGTGGATTCCGGCTCGGGGCCGGAATGACGAAGTAATTTCTACTTCCACGATTCGAAAGTTCCCTGCTAGTCGGGGAACTTTTTTTACGCAAGCGTAATCATTGCCACCCCTGCGGAGCAGGCCAACGTCCGCTCGCCATCTAGCGTTGGCATTCACAAGTTCATGCCCGCTCCGAAGCGGCCGTGTGGCCTTGCCACCAAAAACTTTTCAGAGTGGTGCAGAAACTGCAGTTAATAAAACCCCATCAAATCGCGCGAGGAACAAGCTTATAATAAATTATGCGACAGGAATGTATATAGACATACATGACTTAGCGGAATTTAGGATAAGCACTGTTCATTCGTGCGATTTGATGGGGTTTTTACCAATCGAAGGTCATCGACGGCGCCCCGTGAACATCCGCCCACATCATACCGTCGGGCGTGAAACAGAAGCCTTGGACCGGATACGCGCGCACGGGCGTTTCGATAAGCGTGGCGGTAAGCACACCTCCTGCCGCACCGACTCCGGCAAGGGCAAGCGAAGTTCCCCATCCCTGACCGGTCAACGCGCCGGTCAGGCCCGCTCCTGCGGCTCCTACACCAGATTGTATAAGCACGCCCGAGGTCGAAGCGGCCGCAGCCTCCACCTCGTCGCGGTCGACCCTAAAGCAATGCTCGGCGGCACCGAAAATTCGTGGCAAGCATGCGCTAGGCCGATCGCCCAAAAAGAAGTTTTTGACCTTGTTGTCATTACAACCGTGATCGGGCAGCTTCACGCCCTGGCGTTTCGCGACCGTGGGCGCGCTGCGTTTGTATACGACTTGGATTTGACACTTGTCGACGGCGAAGTCCCACACGCCCGAACGCACCTTGCATACCCTTTTCTGCTCCTCAAGAAGTTCGGCTCGGTATAGCTCAAGCGCCGCCCGCTCGGCCGCCGGGTCGTCCTCGAAAAACTCGCGGCAATTCCGCGCGGCAACGTTGATCCTGTCGTTGTCTCGGCCATAGCACGCAGCGCGCATGAAGGACTCCGATCCTCCGCGGCATGTGTCGTTCATGCACATTACGAAATAGTCCCACATGTCGTCGTCTGCGATTCCTCCGCGGGCAAGGTTTTGAGTGCGAAGCTCCTCTTCCGCGCCCGCCATCATTCGTCGAAGTTCGGCCTCAAGACGTGCGTTTTCGGTGGCGATGTCGGCGGTATCGGCGGCAACTTCTCGGGCGGCGACGCGAAGTTCGTCGCGGACAGCGCGGGCTTCAAGCACAGCGGGATCGACCTCGACCTGCTCGGCGGCAAGCGCACCGCTGACTTTTCTCTGCGAAGTTTGCTGAGTCTGCCGCTCGGACGTCTGGCGCCCATCGCGCGAAGTCTGGGGCTGCGGCTTCTGCACCCGGGACGAAACCTGCGCGGCCGCATCGCACGCGAACGCGATTCCCAAAAGCGCGACTATTGAAACGGCCCCTCTAAACATTCCTTGATTATATCATTTTTCAAAGTTAAAATAAAGGGGTGAAAGCGAATATTTTCAACATTCCCGCCGGCGCGGATTTTATCGCCTGCCTTTGCGACTTTTTGGAATCGCAGGAGGCTGCGCACGAATTCAGGATCTACCTTCCGACGCGACGCGCCTGCCGACGGTTAAAGGACGAGCTTGCGGCGCGCGCCGAACCCGGCAAGGCATTCCTGTTCCCGCAAATAATCCCGATCGGCGATGCCGGCGAGGAATATGATGTTCTCGAGGAGATAGGGGCGGATTCGAAACTGCCGCCCGCAATTCCCACGCTCGAGCGGCATCTCCTGCTTGCGCACCTTATCAAGGCCAATCCGAATTGGCGGGGCGGCGCGGCCTATGCCCTTGCCCGCGACCTCGCGCATTTGCTCGATACGATCGAGAACGAGGAGTTATCGCTCGCCGATTTGAAATCCATAGCGCCCGAAAATTTCGCACGCCAGTGGCAGGAGTCCTATCAATTCCTATCGATCATCGCCGACGAGATGCCCAAGATTTTGGACGCCCGCGGATATATGAATCCAGCGGAGCGCAAGGTCGCGCTGATCCGCCGCGCCGCCGATTCGTTCTCAAGCTCCGACAATGTGATTGTCGCGGGCTCGACCGGCTCGATGAAACCCATTTCCTATTTCATTTCTCGTATAGCAAAATTGCCGCAGGGTTTTGTTTTCCTACCCATGCTTGATAAGAATATAAGCGATACGGAGTTCGCGAACGTCGCCGCCGATCACCCGCAATACAACCTTAAAAATTTATTAAACGCGATAGGGGTTGCGCGCGCGGACGTGAAGGATTTTGCACCTGCACCGAACGCGGACAAATCGAAGCTTGCGTCTATGATTATGAAATCCGGCAAGTTCGCGGCCGATTGGCGCGCCGCCGAAATTGATTTTGCGAATGCGACCAAAGACCTCTCGATAATCGCCGCGAAAAATCAGGACGAAGAGGCGCTCGCGATTTCCCTTGCGCTTGCGAATGCCAAGGCATGCGACCGCTCCGCGATGCTGATCACTCCCGATAGGAATTTGGCCGAGAAGGTATCGAACGCGCTTGCCGCCTTCGGTATCCGCGCGAACGATTCGGCGGGCAAGTCGGCGCTTGCGACGCCGCTTGGCAATTACATGATGTTGGTGCTTTCGGCAGTGCGAGAAAACTTTTCGCCTAACACGGTCGTCCCGCTTCTGCGGCATAAATTCACGGTATTAAGCGATAAGGAATCGAACGCCGACACTCTTGAAAAAAAGATATTGCGAAAGAAGTTTATCACCCGCGACATAGAGGATATGATCGCCCGCGCCCCCGAAAAACTCAAGGCGTTTTTATCCGACATAAAATCCCGCGCTGCGCCGCTAAGGAAATTGATTGGCGCGCCCGCACAAATACCCATCGCTAAACTTCTGCGCGCGCATATCGAAACGATGGAAAATTTTTCGCACGCCGAGGTTTTGTATCGCGGCGATCTCCCCTCGCAAATCGCGCGCTCTCTCAATGAGGCATTACAGACGCTCGAGAATCTCGACGACGAAACGGCATGGCTGGGCGCGGATAAATATGCTGATTTCATATCCGATTTCCTTGCTGCGACAAATGCCCGCCGCACGGACGATTCGGACGAGAGGATAGTTATTTTGAACTCTATCGAGGCACGTTTGATCAAGGCCGATTTGACGATCCTGGCCTCGCTTAACGAAGGGGTTTTCCCGCGCCAAACGCTCGAGGATCCGTGGTTCAGCCGCGCGATGAAACATTCCCTCGGCCTCCCGATGCCCGAACGGAAGATAGGTCTGTCCGGCCACGACTTCGTCGAACATTTTTGCGCGCCGCAAGTCCTTTTGACCCACTCTAAAAATACCGGCGATGTCGAGAACATAGCGTCAAGATGGCTGCAAAAACTCGACGCGATCCTTAGTATAAACAATGCGAAAATCCACTCGCCGCTTGTGGATAAAATCACGGCCACGATCAAATCTGCGAAACCCGCTCCGCGTCGCAAGATCGCCCGCCCCGCGCCCTGCCCCCCGCTTGCCTCGCGCCCGCGCGAATTATCCGTAAGCGCGATCGAGAAATGGTATCAGGACCCGTATTTCGTATACGCCGGAAAAATCCTCGGCCTTAAAAAACTCGACGGATTCAAGCCGGAATTGGGCGCCGCCGATTTCGGGAATGTCGTGCATAAATCGCTTGAGGAAGCGGTCGCAGCCAAGCGCACCTCCGCCACGGAAATAGAATCCATAATGCACAGGAACGCGCGCGATATGCTGGACATTTCCACGCACGATTTCTGGGCCACAAGGTTCAAAAAAATCTCTGCATTCGTCGCGAAATACGAGGCCGAAAACCGCGGCGACACCGCCCGCACGATCGTCGAGGAAGAAGGTCGCGTTCGACTCTCTCCTGCGGCCTTCACGCTCCATGCCCGGCCCGACCGCATCGACATCACGCACCAAGGAGAAGCGATAATTTCGGATTACAAAACCGGCGGGATCAAATCCGCCGCCAGCCTTAGGAACGCGACCGCGCCGCAACTCCCGCTCGAGGCCGCGATACTCCTCGCAAACGGATTCGAAAACGCCAAATCGCAAAAAATAAAAGCTCTCAGATACATCAACCTGCGCGACTTAAAAATCCAAGACATCGACGAGGACATCGACACGATAATCGAAACCAACCTTGAAAAATTACAGAAGTTTGTGAACATGTTTTCGAATCCGGAAACGCCATACACAGCGCGTCCGAATGCGCGCGCCGCAAAAAGTCTAACGCACGACTACGAACGTCTTGAACGAGAAAAGGAATGGGGCCAATGATCAAGGTAATTATATTTCTGGCGCTAGTGATCCTATCCTATTTCCGACACGGTGTAAAGCCGTCGACCGGGCCGAGAAGTCAGGCCGCCGAAACGGCTAAATCCGCGCCGCCTCTGCCTCCGCCCGCGCCGCCCAAGCCGACGCTAGAGCAGCATTTCCCACTACGAAAAATCGATTCGCCGTATTTCATAAACGACCTGGTCTACAACCACGACAATAATTTTCTAAAGCATCCGTTCTATCACAAATTCGGCATCGACGCATGCTATGTGCACAAAGACCTGATGCCCATGATGATCAAACTCGAGCAGGAATTATACGAAAAGAACCTCCGCGCTATAGTGTTCGATTGTTTCCGACCACAGGAGGTTCAGGAATATATGTGGTCCTTCAATCCGAATCCGAAGTTCGTTATGGATCCCAAGATCGGATCGATGCACTCGCGCGGTCTTGCGATTGACATAGGCCTTGCCGACAAGCACGGCGTGAAAATCGAGAAGGCGACCGAAGTCGACAGCTTCACAAAATCCGCGTCGCACGATTACAAATGCAAACCGCACGAGATTGAGAAGTGCGAGGCGCGGCAATTATTGAAAGACATCATGGAACGTTCCGGCTTCCGTGCGCTCAGGCACGAGTGGTGGCACTACGAGCTTCCCGGCCGCGGCGCCGGCTATCCTACGATCCGCGTGTGCGGTCATATCGAGTGTGAGAAGTAGGCCGATTATCCGCGCGGATTTTGAAGTTCCCGCTTTTTTCCTTCGCGCTCAATATATATTTTTTCCGCAGTCTTATAAAGCTCTTCTATCTCTTCCTTGGAAAAGTTCTTGGCTTCCCTGCCCTGGACGAACGCGAAAGTCGGGCGAAGAATGATATTCTCGCCGGCCGCCCAAATCTCGAACATATATTTGTTTTTGGCCTCGCCCATTTGAATGCGTTCGATGGTGTTCGGATGTTTTACAAGCCCTAGGGTTATATTGAAACTAGGCTCGTAATTTTCTTCGATCTCTTGCATTGCCTTCTTAAAATCCACGTCCATTTTTTGATCCTTTTCCATTGTTAAATAGGGAAATTATATCATGAATCGGGACTGGCGCAAAGCTATTTCTTCGCCCACTCGTTGTCTGGAAAATTCAATTTCAAAATCGTCATTATATCCGCCGCAGGCTGCGCCTCGCCCATCATACGATAGATTTCCGCCTGTCGGAAAAGCGCCTCGGGCACGAACACTGTGCCTTCGAAATTGCGCACGACTCCTTGATAACGGTCAAGCGCGCCAAGTAAATTTCGCCGCCTGAATAATTCGGACGCGATCAACATTTCCTTGGCCGCCAAATTGTTCCGCGCCACCTGCATTTTCGCCTTCGCATCGCGCGTGTATTCGGAATCCGGGAAGCGCTGCACCAATCGCTCGAACTCGGCTATGGCTGCAACCGCCGAGCGTTGGTCGCGGGGTATGGAACGCATAGAATCGTAATTCGCAAGCCCCTTCATATAAATCGCATAGTCTATATGCTCATACGACGGGCGCAAGCGCAAAACCTTGTCGAAATAATCCGCCGCGTCGGAATATTTTTTATCGCGATAGGCGGAATATCCGGCCATAATCCACGCGCGAGTTATAAGAGGAGAATAGGGATGCGAAAACTCCATGTCCTCGAACATCTTTGTTGCCTCGGGATAATTCCTGCGCTCGAATTGGCGCATAGCGCGGTCGAACACTACGGTATCTGCGATATCCTCGACGCCCTTGTCCGACGACGAGCAGGCACAAACTAAGAACAGCAACACGGCAAGCTTTTTCATTTTTCTCCCTTGCTTAAATCCAAGCATGAACTATCATATATGCAACATAAGGAGTTGTCAATTTAATGAAGGCCTTTCTGACCAACACGATTCAAGTAGGCGCGATCACGTTATTAAGCCGCGTGTTCGGCTTCGCTCGGGACTTGTTGATCGCTAAGGTATTGGGCGCCGGCCGCGTGTCGGACGCGTTTTTCGTAGCGTTCAAAATCCCCAATCTCTTCAGGAATATTTTCGCCGAAGGCGCGTTCAACTCCGTCTTCGTCCCGGGCTTTTCGGCCGAGTTCCGTAAAAGTCCCGAGGCGGCCAGAAGCTATGCCAAAAGCATCTTCGCATACCTGTTTCACTTCTTGCTTATCTTCACAATCCTAACACAGATTTTCATGCCGGCGGTAGTGGGATTTTTCGCGCCGGGATTCGCGGGCGACGCGGAAAAGCTGGCGCTCTCTATACAGCTCTCGAAAATAATATTTCCGTTCCTAATGCTGATCGCGCTTACCAGTTTTTACGGAAGCATTTTGAATTCCATAGGCCTATTCGCACCATACGCGGCCACACCGATAGTTCTTAATATATGTATTATAACGGCTGCTATTTTGGGCGCGAACAATGAATTGCTTGCGGCGAAATACATGAGTTGGGCGATAAGCGTTTCGGGCGTCATGACGCTTTATATGTTATGGTCGATCGCGAACAAGAAGGGCTTCGGCGTCTTCTCGCTGATCCCTCGTCGCGGGCGCGAGATTGCAACGTTCTTCAAGAACATCGGTCCAGGCATAATTTCGTCCGGCATCTATCACGTGCAAGTGTTGATAGGCACGATTTTTGCGGCCGCCACCAACGGCGCGATAAGCTGGCTTTATTACGCCGACCGGCTTGTGCAACTCCCGCTTGGAGTCATCGGCATAGCGATCGCCACCGTCATGCTGCCGGCGATAAGCGCCGAGGAGCCCGGCAAAGCCAGCCGCCTTTTCAACTACTCGCTTATCTTCGCAAGCCTTCTGATTCTACCGTGCAGCGTCGCGCTTTTCATTCTTGCCGCGCCGATCATAGCCATGTTTTTCGAGCAGGGCGCGTTCACAGCTCTTGATACGATCGCCACCGCGAACGCGTTGAAAATTCTTGCGGTCGGCCTTCCGGCGATAGTGGCGGTGAAACTTTTCGCGAATGTATTCTATGCGCGCCAGGATACTGCTACGCCTATGATCTGCGCGGGCATCGCCCTTGTTGTGCATGTCGGCTCGACGATCGTGCTTTGCACGGAGTTCGGATATTTGGGCGTAGTCGCGGCGATCGCTCTTGCGAACTGGGTGAATTTTTTCCTCCTTCTCGGGATTTGTTTGTATAGGCGTCTTATGCACATCACGCTTGGCACGGCGGCCAAAACGGCGATGCTTGCCGCTGTTTCGTTTGCGCTTGGGGCGGGCTTGAAATTGTATATGCCTCCGTTCACAGGATATTTTTTGAACGACATATTCTATATGATGGGTATCGGCGCGGCATGGCTGATAGCATACGCTCCGTTCGCTTGGCTTGTCGTCCGGCGGTGGAGGAAATCGCCGTCCAATGAAGAAATTCTGCCGGCCGCACCCGCACCGAAGACTCGCACGCGCTCGCGGGGAAGATAGCCCCCCTCGTCATTACCCGACACCCCCCTCCGTCATACAGGCGCCCCCGTCATACCGGGCTCGACCCGGTATCCAGTGAATCATAAATCCAAATCTCTCCAGCAGAGAGCTGGACGCAGGACAGCGCAGTGTCTGATGATAGGGTTTATAGCTAAGCGCTTGCGCTCCAGCAAACCACGCCGAGCAGGGCGGCGTGTCCCCTCCTGGGGCGCGCACGCACAGCGTGG
>WQWV01000036.1 GCA_009785175.1 Alphaproteobacteria bacterium | reverse complement strand
TAAATCCCTTCGCACGCTATAAGCCGGTCGTGAAGCCGGCACGGCTCCTCGTCGTCCGTTTCGCAATAGACCTCGCCCATGCCGGCCTTGAATATTTCGTGATAGCCTAGCTTGAAATCTTCGTCGCCCCGTCCAGTGGTAAAGGCCTTGCCGCCCTCCTTGTTGCGGCGGTCGATTTCATGCGCGTGCAGGTCGCCGCCCTTGCGAAGCCAATCAAGCGGCCGCTCGAACCACTTGTCGAAATTCGGGTGCCAGGTCGAGTTAGAAATCACTTGCTCGGCAAGTGCTTGAAGGGTGGGCACCAAAAGTCCCTTCATATACTCGGTCGCCTGTTTCCTCATTTCGTTGTGGATTGCGAAAAGTTGTAGCCATGGGGTAGTGGAGGGCGCGGGCGCGACGGCTTCGTTCCCGTCTTTGAAAAGCGTTTCCCAGTCGGCGGATATGACCTTGCCGCCGCGGGACGTTCCCAATACGGCGGTGCTGCTCCGCGTCTGTTGTGCGAACCATTGCTTCAAAGTGTTGGTTTCTAAGTTTACGGCTTCCGCGTCGATGGAGGCTTCAACGGCGGCGATCGCACGGTCGCGATAAAAATTACGTATATAGTTCATAAAGACAAAATACCCCCCCCCATAGGTTTTTGTCAAGCATTGTTTTCCCCGCTTCGCCAGCTGGGAAACTTTCGCGGAGTTTATGGATAAACAATATTTCCCATTGACACCTTGCGCCGGAATCGGTAAACTATTACGTCATGGCAGGTAGAGTAAAAAACATTCTTAAATTCGCAGCACCCGCAGCATTTTTTGCGCCCACCGCGGCGAACGCTACATGCCCGATCTGCACGGCCGTGGTGCTTGTGGGACTCGAAGGAGCGCGCCGCGCCGGCGTGGACAACTCGATCATCGGCGTCTGGACGGCCGGCTTCTTCATGGCGGTTATCTTTTGGGTCTGGAGCGCTATGCGGAACAAGGGGGTCAAGAACCCGCTTTGGTACCTTGTGCCGCCCGCGGGGCCCATCGGCCTTTTGATGTTGCTTTGGTTCGTGCCGGGAAGCCCGCTTGAGTTCGGGACACAGACGCTTGCCGGCATAGACAAGTTCCTTGTCGGTCTGATCGCCGGCGGCTCGGCATTTTTCTTTGCCGTTAAATGGCATAGGCGCATCAAGCGCGAAAACGGCGGCAAGTCGTGGTTTCCACTGCAGAAGGTAGTATGGCCGCTGTCCGCGCTATCCATAGTTTCGCTTGTCTTCGCCGCGATAGTTTACCTATAGCATAAATACAAATCCCCCCCCCCGTCATACCGGGCAACAACCCGGTATCCAGTGAAGTATATAACCCAAATCCCTCCTGCGAAGAGCTGGACGCAGGACAGCGCAAGCTTTGCAGGAGGGATTTATAGCTACGCCGAAGGCGCGCGCATAAAATATAACACTATTTATATTTGCCTACAAACGCCACAGTGGTGGCCTTTGTGAGGCGATGCTCGTGGCCAAACCCAACTCGCGAAAAAATTACAAACTCTTCTCCGCCATCTTCTTCGCAATATGCTCCCGCCAGCCAAAATTCCCGTTCTGCTCCATCTCGTCCAGCACGCGGCGGTATAGCCCGCCAAGCCGCTTCTCGGCCAAATCGAAAAGCTCGCGCCTCAGCAAAGCAAGGGGTTTAAGCCGTCCGTCCGGCGCGATGTATGGAATAGCTATGGAAATATCGAACCCGATCTCAAGCGCGATTTTTCCACCCGGGATAAAGTGAAATCCGACGCCGGGATCCCACTCGTCTCCGGGAAAGTTCATGTTGTAAAATTCGTGCTTCCACTCATAAGCTCTTGCCCCGGCGATTTTCTTGCCGCGCCCGGTGCGGTCTATATTTTCCCACGAATAAAGCGCGGTGTTGCCGATTTTCTCGCCATTTGATTTTATGTCGTATATCCCGGTTTCCGCCCATCGCCCGGCATTATTAAGCATATAGTCGAAATTGCATACAAGGCGCGAGCGCATTCCCTGCAACCGCGGATTGGTATAAAGCTCGGTCATGATAAGCGCGTTCTCGTCGAAGTTGTCGTGATATTGATCGGCGGAAAGCTCGACGCAAAAAGCGCGTGGCAACGCTTCGAACACATCTGCCAAATCGTCGATAAACCGCCCGTAATGCGGCGACTTTGCAATCCACCCGTTGGTTTTTATGTTTCCGCCAAGCAAATGCTCAAGCCCTGACTTGTATATATCGCGCATATAGTTCGGGTCGTAATCATAAACGGTCGTGGGCTCGCCGCCGGAAATCACATAACCGGTTTTTTTGAAGTCCGGGTTCTTGGCAATCTGCCCAAGATAGTAAAGGATATGCTCCTTCGGCATGAACTCTTTCGCGCACTTCGGAGAGCATGAATAGCCGCAATGCCCGCACGCAAGGTTGCAATGCCACGTTATCGAAAACATGACCGCGCTTCCGCCGCCGCCCATGGATTCAAGCCAGTGGCGCATCGGCACGTTCATGCGATAGCCGCGTTGAAAGTCGAAGGTGAAGGTCTTCCGCACTATTTATTAATGCCGGGGATTACAAGCTTGGGAAACCATGCCGGCTTTGTGCTTCCGTCAAAGTGAACAAGGTTTTTGATGGCGCTATCCATTTCGCTCTCGGTTTTCAAAAGCGCCTTTTCCTTTTTTCCCGTTTCGGTTTGCTTCGAAATCACCTTGACGAAGGCGAAAACTCCCGTGGCGAATGACAAAGCCATTACTACGGCCATGGCACCGGCTGCCGTGTTTCCCTTTGCATTGTTGGCCATATACAAAGACAGCGAGGAAGTGAACGAGAGTATGGACACAAGTCCACTTGTGGTCGCGACGTTCCACCATATCCTGCCCGAGCTGTTGGTCTGTTCTATGGATTCAAGGAGCTCCGCGCGCGCTGTTGTAGTGTCGACAAGGACTTTTTCCGGTAGATTTATTTTTTTCATTATACATTCCTTTTGTTATATAGACTAAACTTACCCCCCCCCGGAGCATTTTGTCAATAGAAAAATAATGCTTGACAAAACCTTATGGGGGGGGGTAGATTATGTCAAGGTTAACCAAAAGGAATAAAAATATGAAGAAATTAAGAACAGCCGCTACACTCGCCGTAGCCATACCCACTCTTTATTTTGGCAACAAAGTCCAAGCTCAAGAAGCTGCTCCCGCCGCTCCTGCAACGCCCAGGCCCGCCGCCGCAACGCCGGTTATACAACCCAATCCGCCTGCAGCAAGGCCCGCTCCCGCCAAAACTCCCCAACAAATCATAAGGGAAGATTTCGAAGCCGCGATCAGCAAGGCAAACGCCGAGCTTGGCGTCGCCGATTCGTTCATGATCTATCATAACACCGTCATGGCCGCGCTAAGAAAGCTTGGCACCGATACGACCGCCTCCGCCGCAACCCTCCAACGTGCGCTTGCCGATCTTGATTCGACCCGTGGAAGCAATACCCGCAGCATAACCGAAGCCCGCACCAAAATCATGCGCGATACGGTCGCCGCTCTTGCCAGGATTGGCAAGGAAACCCGCGCAATACACGCAATATCCTCGGCCGACAGCCTTCTTATGGCTGTTTCCAAGCCCGGCATCGTAAACGCCAACACGCTTCCCAACCGCTATGCCCAGATTAAAATGGTAGACTCGACGCTTACCGCCGATTCCACAAGGATAGTAAGGGCGGTATCCGGCGAAACCCAAAGGCTTTTGGCTCAGGACTCGACCAATCATTCCAAGGAAGCGACCAGGCTTAAAAACCAGCACGCAACTTTTGTCAGCAATTCAAGGACTGTTGCGGCAAGCGTCGTCGGCAATGCCGAGCAAGCCCGCACCCGTCTTTTCAACCGCACGTATGTAAATGCACCCCGTCAGCGTAGCAACTAAGCTTCGCTTCTAAAATCAAATCCCCTGCGAAAGTAGGGGATTTTTTATTCTCACGTAATCATTGATTGCGCGCCGCAGGCGGGCAGCGCTCGCCCCCGGGGCTCGACTCTGTCCGCTCCTATTTTCCCCTTGCATTCCGCAACACACTTGCTACACTATGCGCGAGATGAGGAAGATTACCACTGCCATAATAGCCATGTTCGCGCCCCTTGCTGCGTCGGCCAATCCCGCATGCGTGGTTTGCGCCGCTGCGTTCGCAGCATTCTTCGAGGCCGCGCGCATCTTTGGTGTTAAGGATACTGCGATAGCGGTCTGGCTTGGCGCGATGTGGCTTCTACTTTGGTATATCTCGGTAAAATTTTTCGAACGTGCGAAGTGGGATTTCAAAGGATACAAAACCGTGAACGCCGTCCTTGTAATCACGACCGTGCCCTTGACGTATTCCTATGTGCCGTGGAAGGCCTATATGTATTTCGGCGTCGACGCCATCCTTATCGCCATGATAGCCGGAGCGCTTGCGTTCTGGGGATCCCAGGCCCTATACCAGTTCTTGAAGCGTAAAAACGGCGGCCACGCCCACTTTCCGTTCGAGAAGGTGGTGCTCGCATGCGCGTTTGTGCTTGCGGCCTCGTTAATCTTTAACTATTTACCATAGGAGGGTAAAATGCCAAAGAAAGCAACTAAAACAGTAAAACCCGCCGTCAAGGCGCCCGTCAAAACCGCATCGAAGAAAGCCGTCGGCCCCTTCACCCGCGCCGCCAAATGGCTTGTCGCGACATTCATGATGCCGATCAACGCCTGGCTTAGGGGCTTGATCAACATCTTCGCGCTTGCCGGTGTGAATTTCGTCGTAAGCTCGATAGCGATCCGCAGCTGCATCGCCCAATACGGATTCGCCGAGAATTCCTGGTGCGCGGACTATATCAACACGAACGTGATCGTCCTTTCGGTCATCTTCACCGTGCTCTGGGCCTTCATCGTCATGCTGTTTATCCGCATGGCCGTCAAGTATCTAATTAAAGCTTATAAATAAATCGACATCGCAAAAGAGTAGGGTGCATCATGGCCAAGAAAGAAAAAGACCTAAAGGAGTTTGTCGAAAAACTCGATAACCTCAAAAAGAAAAATCCCAAGGATCTATCGTCGGATCAGGATTTGACCTTCGCCATCATGCACCTTATTTCGATCGAGGAGCACCTGACGTTTTCCGGCGCGAAAACCGAGAAGACGGCCTACTATGACCTTATCCCCGAAATCCGGGGCATGAGGACCGAGCTTTTGAAGAAGATCATCACGTCCTACGAGGGCGAGGTCTGGTGCACGTCCAAACATCTGCTTGGCGGCTGCATGCGCCTTATCGAGGTCGGTCATAAACAACAGGATATGGGCAACGCCGCCGAGGCCGCCGACATGTTCGACAAGGCCTACGAGCTTTATTGTTTATTCTGGGGTCTGAACATGAATGCGATCAATGCGGGCGACGCCGGCAAAGTGGCCAAAAAATACGCGGCCATAGAAGTTTCCGCCGCCAACTCGGACACGGCGAAAAAAACCGCCGATAAGGTTGCGGTAGGGGCCAAAGCCGCCGCGCCCTCGGGCTTTATGGCCAAGCTCAAGGCGACCGTGAAGAAGGCTGTTGATTGTTGTATTGAATAATATACTGTCATACCGGGCTTGACCCGGTATCCAGTAAAGTATGTAGTTATATTCTAACTGGATTCTGACTTTCGTCAGAATGACAAGGATTTAATATGTCCGTCCGCAAAGTCAAAGCGAAAATCCTATACCTCCCGACATACGACCGCGCCTGGGACGACATGGTATACGCGCACGCGACGGACACATGCTTCGATGTGCGCTCGACGATCGACGCGGTAATCAAGCCCGGCGAACGCGTCAAGATTCCCCTTGGCTTCAAACTACAGCTCGAGCCCGGCTACGGCTGGTGCATCAGGAACCGCTCCGGCATGGGCGGCAAGGGCATAGCGCTTGCCAACGGCGTAGGCACGATCGACAACGGCTATTTGGGCGAGCCCTCAATGGTGCTTCATAACCTGACCAACGAGGAATTCAAAATCGAACGCGGTATGCGCGTGGGGCAGGTGGTGATCGAACCTGTCTATACCGCCGATTTCGAGGAGATTGAATCCGAAGACGAGTTCTCGCAAACTGCCCGCGGCGCCGGCGGCTTCGGCTCGACCGGCACGAAGTAATTTTTAAGTATAAAATTCAAATCAAACACAAAAGGCGGTTAAGCCAGGCGCAAGTCGCGGCGAAACGGGGCACCTTTGCGGGTGATTTATGATATAAATGGGGTGGTCCGCCTGCGGCGGTAAAGGCATAGGCTTGATTTGCCTGCTCACGCTCTCCACCGGAGCCTTCGCTAGGCGACGCTCGTGCTTGCGCAGCTCGCGGGGAATCACCCGACATAAGCATTTATGAAAAGCAAAAACACCGCAGCATACGCGCCGGCGACTATGTCGTCAAGCATCACGCCGTGCGCGGTCTTGACTTGCGAATCAAAATAATTCGCCGGCCACGGCTTGGTCATGTCGAAAATACGGAACAGCACAAACGCCGCTATGTATATCCACCACACGTCCACACTCTGCAGCATCGCCGCGAAAGGGATAAGAGCCACAGCCATTCCCGCCGCCTCGTCGATGACAACGAACTGCGGATCGTGTCGCGAGTGTTTCAAAATCCGCCGAAGCGCCATAACACCTAAAAAATAAAACAGCGCCGCAAGCAACGCCAAACCCACAACTCCCCCGAACTTGATTGCGAAATATATCGGCACAAGCGATACCGCCGTTCCAAATGTCCCCGGCATGAAAGGCGAATGCCCCGCTCCTAAAAGCGTGCCGACAAGCATGCTGGGCCAATCCGCGCGCCCACCGCCCCGTTCCGCGCGCGCCATGATTTTCGATTTGCGTTTCTTCTTGGCCATTGCCGCCCCCTCTAAAACAGTGATTTCGAGATTCGTATTGTGATCGAGTTGTTCTGCCAGTTGCACTCGTCCCCGCCGGCGATTTTTATGCACTCGGGAAATCCGTTTGTCGAGGTGCAAGCCGACATTCGTCTAACTCCGTTGACAAGGTTTACGCATGCCATTGTCGGCACGCTGTCCACCGTTATTGCTATGTGCTCGGGACTATATAGGTTGTCTCGGCCCGTCGGCACCGATTCTACTATGAACCTACCGTGATATGGGTTGAGTATTTCCAATTCGTATATTTTCTCAAGCTCTTCGTTAAGGTTTACGACCTTGTCCGAGTTTTTCTTGCTTGTATATACTTCTTTTATTACAAAATAAAGTTCAAAGACGCGGCTTTGAAGCTGGGCACTTTTGACCTGTGCCATCGCTTCTTGAACGCCTTTGACTCCGGCCGCTACGATTCCGCCTGTGATTGCGATTGCACCGAAAAGCTGTGGAAGCGAGTTTCCACCCTCCGATTTTTTGAATATATTGAACATAATATCCCTCTACGTAAGGCTGTATTATACATTATTTCCCAAATGCGCGCAAGGGTAAAGGAAAGTCGGTTCGATATTTGTTCTTGACTTTTTGGACGTTTAGTGGTATATAGATAGTATTCATGACATTATTATATGAAATCGCACAAACGTAGTGCGGAGATTTAATTTGAGCTGAAAGTGGTGCCGCTGGTGAGAATCGGACTCACGACCTCGTCCTTACCAAGGACGCGCTCTACCACTGAGCCACAGCGGCGACACGGCACGCATAATAAATTAAACCCTTTCAAAATGCAAGTAATAAAACCAAGGAGGAAAAAATGAGCCAACAACCAACACAGCCGCCGCGCAGAAAGCGTGGCGCGCCGACCCAGGGCGTAAATCCCGATCATACGGGCAACATAGGCGATATGACTTTCGATAACGACAGGGCGTATTACCATGACGGCGCTACATCCGGTGGCCGCGCGATCGCATACCTCGACGATCTTCCCGATCTTTCAAAAATAGATTACATAGTTGAAAGCGCGCATAATCTTTCCGGCCCCGGATATACCCGCGGATGGTATAAGATATACAAGTCCGGCTGGGCCGAAATAGGCGGCATGGCGAACGCGATTCCAGGTCTTAACGATACTATAACCGTTGTGCTTCCCTTTAACATGCCGATCGAAAACCGCACGGTGTTTCTTACTCCCCAGCGCAACGACGTGGGTTGGGCCACGGCCAACCTGCGTTCCCAGGCCATAAACAATATACAACTCAAAGCTGGTAATGCCGGAAGCGGTATGCAGGCGCCGCATAACACTTACTTCCTTGTCGTAGGACATTTGTAATCCTCATATATCATATTACACATAATATACATTATGCGACTGTCCTATGGCTTCAGCTATTGAGTTTTTGGGGCAAAAAAGGCCGAGAATGCTCGAGATGTTCCGTGGAGAAAAGCTAAGGAAACCCGATGTCGAGAACTTTACCCGCTTGTTGCGAGAATTTCAAGAGGAAATTAAGCAGGATTCATATTTGAGGTCGGAATTTAACCAATTTATGTTTAACAAAAAATACCCTAAAGGCAGCGTTCAGCGGAATATTCGCGAATGGAAGGTCGAAAAATACGTCATGGGCTCCGACGGGTATGTCCGCCCTCGCCTAGTCAAGGAGGTTAAAAAATGCGCGGCCTAACCTTCGGAAATACGACCTGCCCTTTTTGCCGCGAGGCCGCGACG
>WQWV01000035.1 GCA_009785175.1 Alphaproteobacteria bacterium | reverse complement strand
GATAAAAATAAAAGCCCGCTCAAACTACCCGCGACTATTACGTCAAGCCGGCGCGGCATCATCGAAGGCCGCAATATTGAAACACCTGAAAAAGCGAAAAGTCCTACGATGAAAATACTCGCGATTCCAAATGTTCCAACCGCCAAAGAGGCGACGCCCGCGCCGAATCCGCCCAACCAATTCCGCGGCGCAAACGAAGACGAAGTGAACGCCCCGCCGTCGATATAACTATAGGAAATAAGCGCAAGAAAAAGCGCACCGGAAAAAACAAGCAACCCCGCGCCGACGAATTTTCTAAAGGCGTATCCGATAACGCTCCTCGACCCGTCCGGCAAAACACGGGGCAGAAGGGTCATTTCGACTTCTTCGTATTCCGCACAGGGGATTTTTTGACGGCTTTTTTCTTGGCCGCGGGCTTTTTATCGCCCTTCATTTCCTTCTTGAAGACTTTGACGCCCTCGGCAAGGTTCTTCATTATTTTCGGGAACCGCGAAGCGCCGAATACAAGCACCACAACAATTATTAAAATTAAAATCTGGCCATGTCCGATCATAATATCGCCTCCTATCTTGCGACAAGGCACGACAAGTTGTATGCCTTCAACTGGTTGCAAAAAGTTGTCGCTTCCGCCGAGGTTGCGAATCCGGCCACGCGCAGACGGTATACGGCGCGCCCTCCGACATCGGCCTTCTGGATCACATGCTGGCGCCCGCCGAATACGGACGGGTGCTTGCGTTGAAGCGAAGCCCACTCCGCCTCGGCCTTTGCGGCATCGGATACGGATACAAGCTGGACGAAGAATCCGCCTGCGACCGCGGGTGTAGCTGCGCGAGCGACGACGGGTGCGGACCTGATGGCAGCAGCGGCCTCGCGCGAATCTACTTGTTCCCCGTAAATGCTGGGACCGCGTTCTAGCCTTACTGGCGCCGCGGCGGGCAAAGTCCGAACGGGCGTAGGTTTAGCAACAGGCGCAGCCGGGGCGGCCGGGGCGGCCGCAGGTTCCGGCGCGGCAAGCACCGGGGCGGGACGCACGATATCGGCGCGGGCGTTTTCGGCGGCGACTTGCGCAAGCACGGAATCTATCTCGGACGGCTGCTCGGCCTCGAACCTATCCTCAACGGTAGTTCGCGACGCCGGCGTGAAAAGCTCTTTGTCGCCCTTGTCCTTGCCGGAACGCAGGGCCACAAGCGCGGCCACGGCGATCACCACTCCGGCGCCCACGGCTATGATTATGCTTCGCGAGGATTGCTGGGTCATGCATTCGCCCTCGCCGTATTCTATTCCGCTTTGTGAAATAGCTGGCTCGTGCTCCTGCTGTTGCGGAAGGACTGAATCGAAATTGTCGCTATCCGACCCGAAAAAGTTTTTGTCATCGTTCATGATGCGCCTCCTATATCCCTAGCCCCTTATGCAAAGGGCAAGATTCAACCTATATAATACCATTTTTTTATGCTTGTGTAAAGAGGCAAAATATGGTATTGTGTTAAGAGCATGAGAAAGTTGGCAATATTGCTTATAGCCTTGTTCGCGCTGTCGTTCGACGCCGCCGCGCAACAACGGCAATCGCCGCAGCGACGCACGCAGCAGACCACTCGCGCCGCCGCCAATCCGCACGCCTATCGTATCTCGCCGGACGCACAGGAGATGATAAACAAGGCCTGCCCCCGCGTAATAGCCGATGCGCGCGCGATCACCGACTTCGAGCTCCGCGTCTTCTGTCCTATATCCGAAATCGATACGGGCATGGCCGACCTTGGCCCGTGGAAGAAATTCGTAAACGGCCTGGTGCGCCTTTTTCAACAGTTCAGAAAATTAATCTATCTCGCCGGCGTCTTCCTATTACTCTGGATAGTGATCGAGGGCGCCTATAGGGGCGAGGGCCAATGGATGAAGCTTGCCATGATGATAATCGGCCTGATATTGCTTGCGATGGCGGAGGTGTTCGTGAATCTTGCGACCGGCAAGGTGGAGATAGAGAGTATAAAATCGGGCGATCTGTTCGTGGATTGCCGAAGGCCTAACGAAGCGCTGTTCCAATGCCGCGGGGAAAGCAAGGGCGCGCAAAGCGTCGACGAACGTTTCATATTCCGCTTCCAACGCGCAGAGGCCGCCTCCGGCAAATCCGCCCCCACCGGCGGCACCCGGGGTTTGTGGTAGTTCCTCCGCGAGCGTTTATGCGAGCTCGCCTCTACAAACGCCAGCCACCTGGCGTTTTGAGGCAAATCAAATAATTGTTATTAAGGGGCGCCCGCGCAAAGCGCGAAAAGCATAAATATATCTTTATGGGACCCGGCTGCGCTGCGGCTTACGCCTAGCTAGCTTGCCCATCAAGATATATTCGGTTTATTTTTGCC
This sequence comes from Alphaproteobacteria bacterium, assembly GCA_009785175.1. Taxonomy (GTDB): domain Bacteria; phylum Pseudomonadota; class Alphaproteobacteria; order Rs-D84; family CACZYB01; genus WQWV01. The sequence continues at coordinate 6,906 of WQWV01000035.1, read as the reverse complement.
AACCACCCATCGATAATCTCGCCCACCCGCTCGTCGTATTTATGCCCAAGTCCGGAAACGGTAGCAAGCTCGCTTGACTTTACAAGACCGTGCAGTTTTACCGCGAAGTCATAAGGACACGTTTCGTCCCTGTCGCCGTGCACTATCAAAGTTGTAATTCGGATCCGCCCAGCAACCTCCCACGGTTTGTATTTCAACGAGTCCGTATACATCGAATAGTTATGCAGCCGTCCGCTTGACAGGGTATAGCCATCTCGCTTCCATGCCTTAAAATCTATCGCGCCATTGCTTTCATAATAGTCGGTCAAGTCTATGCGCGCGGATTGCAAAATCAAGAATTTGTAATCAAGCGAGGGTTTTTCGGCGACCTCGGCAAGGGCGATGGCGCTTCCATGCGAGGAGCCGCTTATACCGACATATTCTACCCACGGCAGGGTTTTGATATAATCGGTTGCGGTGTGAAGGTCTTCCAGTCCGGCGGTGATGGTCGAGTGCCGGACGTCGCCGTCGGAATTGCCGTTGCCGCGGAAGTTCATTCTCATGACCGCGAAGCCATGTTTCAAAAATATCGGCACAAGCGCGCGTTGCGACATAGAGCCTTCGAACGCTTCGCTCGCAAAGCCGCCGACGATGAATACAAGCGGCTGTGTGGCGCGGGATTCGTCGCGGTCGATGCGCGCCTCGAGTTTTAATCCCGACGCGTTTACAAGTGTGAAATTTTCGGTGATCATGCGAATTAATATAGCATAACTCTAGCACAAAGCAAGCCACCAACGCCGGCAGGGGCGGCAGCGCTCTGCAAATGCGCGCCCACCTGCGTGCGGCGGCATTGTGCGCGCTTGGGCAAGCAAAGCTCGCTTAGCGAAGAATTCTCCCTATGAACTCGTCAGTTTGAGGCGATTACGCCGCCCCAAAGGAAAAATTAAAAAGAAAGTGGACTTTGTGCTCCATGCTTTTTAATTTTTACGAGGGGGCAAGTAGGCGGCCAAAATGGCGAGTTCCCTAATCGAACAAACTACCCGACACGCCCTGTGTCAGATTCGCACGAATAATATTTTCAACTTCGTTGAAGCATTTGCCCAAATCGTCGTTCATAACCACGTAATCATAGGAAAAGCGGTCGGCCATTTCCTCTTCGGCGGTCTTAAGGCGCGTCTTGGTGCTCTCGGATTCGGGATCCGCCCCGCGCATTACCATACGTTCAAGAAGAACTTTCATGCTGGGCGCCTCGATGAATATTCCTACGACCTTGAACTCGTCGGCGTTGAACGATTTCTTTATGTTGTGGAAGCCTTGGTTGTCAAGGGATATCAATATGTCCTTGTCTATGGGAACATCGTTGAGTGAATCGCGCAGCAGGCCCTTGTATTCCCCGTGAACAATGGCCCATTCGACGAAGTCGCCAGCCTCGATTTTGCGTTTGAACGCCTCGGGGGTGAAAAAATGGTATGAAACACCGGGAATTTCGTCGTGGCGCGGGTCGCGGCTTGTCGAATTTATGGGACGCGCAAGCGGAAGTCCGCGCCCGGCCTGGCGCATTGCGTCGATAACTACTGTTTTGCCGGCGCCTGCGGGTCCAGAAATGACGAAAATCGTGCGCATTATTTTCCCCTTGAAAAATTATTTTAAGAGTATATAATGCTGGGCAAATATTGTCAACCAAGGAATTGTCATGAAACCCGGCATACACCCAGATTATAACGAATACGACGTGATCTTCACGGACGGCACCAAGGTCAAGATGCGCTCGACCTTGAAACGTTCCGAGCCGTTGAAGCTTGACATCGACCCGAACACGCATCCCGCCTGGACCGGCAAGCTCTCAAGCCGCGACATCGGCGGCGGCGCGGCGGACAAGTTCAAGAAGAAGTTTGCGGCGTTCGGCACCAAGAAGCCCGCGGCCTAAATATCATCAAAGAAAATCCTAAAAGCTCCTTCGTTCGCGCAAGGAGCAAATCAACCTAAATTAAATAACAACAGGAACAACAGAGCTGTTAAGCTTGGCATTGGCCCAGGCCGATTGCGTCTATGCGACCGCGCAATCCAACCGGACATTGTGTGCAGCAGACTTGACCCGGTATACACATCGACGGCGTGCCATTATCCCATGCGTTGTCGGTCCTATACCAGCCAACCGCGTTTGAACATGAAATTATGTTAAATGTACATGCGGTAAATATCGTCCCAGAGGCCTGGGCGCGGCATGTTTGGGTTCCTGTCGAAGCGGTTCCGGTATATGGGCCGGTTGCGAAACATTGTGTTCTGGCGGCGCGGCTTGCGTTGGCATCTAATGTAAGGCCGGCGGGAGAGGACGGAATCGGACAAGAATTCCTTAGGCCATTAGCACACCAGTTGCCCGTGTTTGTGGCGGTGTCGCATGCTTCACAAACAGTCCTCCCGGAGTTCGGAACTGTCGTGCCAGCACAAAGCGCACAAGCGTCGGTGCCCGCGGTATTGCTTACCGTCCCAGCCGGGCAATTCTCGCAACCGGTGCCGGCGGCATTAAGCTGCTGGCCCGGACCACAAGCACAGGTGTCGCCGACCCGAGTAAAGCCACTATTACAGGTAAATGTTGTTCCTGGTGCTGGACAGGTCGCATTCACGGGACATGGTATACAAGCAATACCCATAAAGCCGTTGTTCGGCTGGTATGTATTAGCAGGACATGCGGCACAGACACCGTTGTTTACATACCGACCCGCCAAACATCTCATAGGTTCTCTATCCGGCACGTCTGGGCTTGCCAGTCGCACGTTTATATAAGTTTCGGAGAAATTGCGCGGCGTGCCGGTGTTCCTAAACCCACGCGCAGCGTTTCCGCCTGTGCCGGTTGCTGGGTTCGAGCTGTCGCCTCCGGCCATAAGGACTTGCGTCGCATTACAGCCCGTCTGATTCGCCGACCGGTCAAGAAGCCAGTTAAGATATCCGATCGTTCCCCATGCGCCCACGTTGCTTATCATCGAAACCCCGTTGCGCGCGAACCCACCGGCGTTCAAGAATACACAGGCATGATCCTGGCCGGTAAGTCTTGTGCATGCGTTGGTGCCTGTGCGAACCTGCGCTCCGGCCGAGGGATTGCCCTCTGTGATAGCGCAAAATTCCGAACCTGTGTTGGCGCACGCCGCCTGACCGGGTCCGATGGAGTTCCAAGCCGTAGGACAGGTGGTTGTGCCCGCGAAGTTGTTGTCCCTTATGAACCTTTGGCCGTTAAGATCCACGGTGCGGCGCATCAAATCGTCCGACCAGCTTCCCGACGGGAATCCTGTCGAGTTTGTTATGTTCGGAGGCACCCTTGATCGCACATGCCCGCCTGTCGTAGCGACAGGTATATTGGTTCCGGCGGCATTAACATGTGTGCCGGGATAGATCATGACCCACGGTCTTGCGCTGGCAAGACGCCCGTCGGCGACCATTGCGGATTCCGCCGCGTTTATGTCCGTGCCGCTTACGTTCCTAAGGTATACATACCCTCCGTTGACGTCCAAAGGCCTGTGGTTGTTGGTCCATACGCTTGACGGCATGATCTGACCTGCGGCATAGTTTTGATACGGATGTCCGGCGGGCAACCCGATGGTAGAGCAGCACATTGTGTGGAACCCGCCGATTCTGAAACCGTCGGATATTGTTGGGTTAAGGCTCGCCTCGACCGTATTGTCTCTTTTCAAGAATACGTAATAGTCCCTTCCGGGCGTAAGTGTCCCAAGGTTTTGGGAATACTCCGCTCCGCCCACAAGTCGTAGCCTGATCGTTGTGCTTCTTGGCGTCGCGGCCATATACCATCCGCCAGTGGCGCCCGCGCCTGCGCCTGCGGTAGCGACCGAGGCATTGCCCGCCACCGAACCTGCGAAATCTATGTTAAGCACCAAATCCAGATCCGAGAGTTTGGCAAGGGTGGCAAGCCTGTTGACCAACTCTTCGCGCGACACTATGGCGCTTGTCGTATTTGCAATCGCTCCGATACGACCGTCGACATAGCCTTTGGTTGCGATTACCGGCTGGGATTGAGTTGATGATGAAAACATGAAAAGCGCGAACGCCATAAAAAACGCCCTGCTCCACGTATGTGTATTAAACCCTCTTTTTCCCATGGTTGTAATTGTATTATAGAAGTTTTGCATTTGCAAGCGGGTTCGGGAACTACTCTGTCATACCGACCTCCAAGCCGGCATACATCTTACGCAAGCCATTCAAGCAAGCGAGCCCAGGCCAGAAGCGATATCAGAGCGCGCTTGCAAGCTCTGCAATATCGCGCGCTGCGCCGGGGGATGGGCGAGCGCGCCGCCTGCGGCGGGCTTTGGAACGCAATATACGTAAGAAAAATTTAGGAATACATCACATACTCGCGATAGTGTTCACCGCTTTTAAGCATCTCTATCACCGGCAACGTCCCCGGAAAAAGCTTTTCCGGCAAAGCGTCAAGATCGAACCATTCGAATCCGGCACACTTCTCCGGCTCTTTGTTCACAACCGGCCCGGTGTAATTGTCGATTACAAAAAAGATATGCGCGTATGTGGCACCAGGAATAATTGCATAAAGCACGCCCATGAAACGCGCGGACGCCGGCGACGCCTCGATCCCCAATTCCTCGAACGCCTCGCGCAAAGTGCAGGACAAAGGCAGCTCGCCTTCCTCGACATGCCCGCCGATCGTGGCCCAATACCCGTCGTAAATGGGTTTATTTTTCCGCTGCTGCAAAAGAAGCTTGCCGTTCCGCATCACAAGAAGGTTTCCGGTCGCCAGCGGCTTGAAGCGTTCGACACTCATGAAATCTCCTTTTTTTCCGCCTTGTCGATGTAATCCAGCACCTCGGAAAAATTCTTATCAAAGTCGATTTTGTTCCGGTTGAATTCTATCCATGCCGAAGACCATGATTTTTTCAAGCGAAGCAGCTCCTGAACATATTCGTCGCGCACGGCGGGATGATCGTCCAGGCCTTTCAAATCGACGCAACCTTCGGCGTCGTATCGTTTTGCCTGTATGCACGCTTCCATCTTGTCGCAACGATAGGCGAATTTGGCCTCGAGCGTTTCTTTCGCGTCGTATTCAAAAATCAGCTGCTCTATTTCTTCTTTTTTCACAAGGTCTTTAAGCACGGTTTTTACCGCCTCGTGTCCCCTTTTTAATTTTTCCTCGGGCGTGATGTCCCAGCGCGTCAGGTCGCCGATGACGAGTTCCTCCATTTCATGAACGGCGATCATCATTATGACTTTGCGTATGTCGATATCGTATCCGTATTGGCTCCACATTGCAATAGCAAGCGTCTGGACGCCGAAGATGTGTTCCGCAATGCTCTCCACCCGTTCGCGCCGGACGTTCCATTGCTTCCAACCCGTGCGGACCACATCTTTAAGCTTTGTGCAAAGAAGATAAAATTCTACTACGCTTTTCGCTTTTTCCATATCGCGCCTCAGAAAATTTTTGTAAGCATTTTATCAAGGGTCTTTCCGTCGCTCGGCCCGTCGTATGCAAGTTTTCCGTGCGCCAAAATAAGCGCGTTGTGGGTAAGCGGAAGGAGGGTTTTCAAATTATGCTCGACGATCACGAATCCGCATCCGGTAGCAGAGTTTATTTCGTGCAATTTCTTGAACGTTTCCGAAATCAGCTTCGGCGACAACCCGATCGACGGCTCGTCAAGCAACAAGCATTTCGGCTTGTTGATAAGTCCTCGCGCAAGCGCCACCATCTGCTGCTGCCCGCCCGAAAGATTGCCGGCCATATCGTCAAGCCTCGCCCGCAAATCCGGGAAATGGGCAAGCACTTCGTCCATGCGTCGGGCGAATTTTTTTCTGTCGTCCCAATAATGCGTCATGATCTCGAGGTTTTCGCGCACGCTCATTTTAGGGAACACTCGCTTGCCCTGCCCTATCATGAAAAGGCCCTGGCGCATCCACGCTCGCGGCGACGGCTCGAATTCTTTGCCGGCAAGCGAAATCTCGCCCGACATCGGTCGCACGATACCCATTATGGTTTTAAGAAGAGTTGTCTTGCCGCATCCGTTCGGCCCCATGATGACGGTTATTTTCGTGGGATCGATCTTGGCCGAGATATCGGCAAGGACTACCTTGTCGCCGTATCCCGCCACTATTTTTTTTAGTGTTATCATTTTTACTCCTTATTCTTTTACCAATACCGCGACGCCGTTTTTAACCATTCGCAAAGAGGGCGCGGTCTGGGCCACGCCTTCGGGACTGAATCCGAATTCGTCGATTGCCGAGGTGAATACCATATTTGGTATAGCGTCCGCAACCGCAGCGGTATCCGGCCCTGCATATTCGAATCCCGAAACTATTACGTCAAGCGCCGCGTATTGATACTCTGCCATAGGCGTAGAATCGCGCCCGGTTTCAATGCGCATATCGCGCACGAACCAGTCGGCAAGAGCCGGCACGTCCACATAATACATTCCGTCGACAAGCGATTTGTCGTCCAAAAATCCGAAGGTTTCCTTTGTGGTGATTGGAATGGTTTTATTCTGCTCGCGAAGCTGTCGTATGAAAATCTGAAGGTCGGGCATGTGGGCAAGGACGACGACTATATCGGGTTTTTCCGCAAGCATTCGCGCAGTTATTATCCTAAAATCCCTCTCTCCTTGATTAGACGTGAATTCGGCGACGGTTTTGATTCCGGCCTTCGATACCTCGCGCATAAGGGCGTCGCGCCGCATGATATATCCGCCTTGATTCATGGTAAGTATTGCGACCCGTCCCACGCCGTGTTTTTGAAATTGCCGGACAAGTTTCTTGGCTTCGATTTCCGCCGGCACGGCAAGCGCAAAGTTGAATCGTCCGCGCGCTGCGGCCTCGTCGCTCGCGATTGCGATATGCACCACGCCCGCCCGCTCGGCTATGGGATTTATTGCAAGACCGATTCTTGATTCTATTGATATTATGGCGTCCACCTTGTCG
>WQWV01000034.1 GCA_009785175.1 Alphaproteobacteria bacterium | reverse complement strand
CATCTCGCATCAGCAAACCACGCCGAGCAGGGCGGAAGCGTCTTGGGCGCGCACCGACTGCGTGGGGCGGCGTTCCGTCTTCGCTATACGCTACGCCGAGACGTTGGGTGCGCGCAGCGAGCGAGCTCGCTGGAGAGCTAAAAGTATATAAAGGTTGGGGTGATGGCGGGACGCCAGGTGGCTGGCCTTTATTAGGCGAACTCGCTATGCTCGCGAGAAATTATGCTATCTTATAAGTCTCGAAATAATCGACGCCGTAAAGCGAATGAATTTCCTCGGTGCCAAGTTTCACGATTTTGTTGCTGCGAACGCCCAGCTTTTCAAGTAAATCGTCAAGCGCCGCCTGCGACAGATTCTCCACATCGATTTCCATGAACGACGGTATGCCGGGAAAAAAATCTATATCGAAATCGCGGCCGTCAAGCTCGAACGATATACGCCGCGCAGACACCTGTGCAATAGGCGAAAATCCAAGCTCGAGCAGAAAGCGCTGCTGCTCTTCAAATCGGCTGGCCTTATATTTTATGACGTCCCTAGTTTCCGGGTCGCGTCCGACGTGCATGGAAACCTTGACGGCGCCCTCTTCGGTTATGCGGACAAGTTTTCCACTCCGCCGAAGCGTCCGGTCCGCCGTGTCGTATGTAGTGATAACTCGGATATCGTCGTAAACTTTCGACGCTCCCATTTGCAAAAGGCGCCCCTCAAGCGCCGCGGCGTCGACGTCCAAAACTTTGATTTCGTTTTCGCGATAGTCCATTACGCCTCCGCCATCTTCTCCATTTGGTCGGCGGTGATGAGGGCTTCGATGACCTGATCCAACGCTTCGCCTGTCATGACGTAATCAAGGTTATACAAAGTCAGCCCGATGCGGTGGTCGGTGCAGCGGTTCTGCGGATAGTTATAGGTGCGGATTTTATCCGACCTGTCGCCGGTTCCGACCTGCGATTTGCGGGTCTTCGCACGTTCCAAAGCCAGCGCCTCGCGCTTGGCCTCATACATCCGCGCGCGCAACCTAATCATCGCGGTTTCTTTGTTTTTCATCTGCGAGCGCCCGTCCTGACATTCTACGACGGTGCCGGTCGGGACGTGTGTTATGCGAATAGCGGATTCGGTTTTGTTCACGTGTTGACCTCCGGCGCCGGACGCTCGGAAAGTGTCGATGCGAAGGTCCGCGGGATTGATTTCTACGTCGACTTCTTCCGCTTCGGGCATGACGGCTACGGTCGCGGCCGAGGTGTGGACTCGGCCTTGGGATTCGGTTGCGGGCACGCGCTGGACACGGTGGGCGCCGGGTTCGAATTTAAGGCGTCCGAACACTCCGCGCCCGGCTACGTGGACGGATATTTCCTTGAACCCGCCCGAGTCGCTTTCGTGCGCGTCCATGACCTCGATTTTCCAACCGTGAATGTCGGCATAGCCTTTATACATGTTGAAAAGGTCGCCCGCGAATATTGCGGCCTCGTCGCCGCCTGTGCCAGCGCGGATTTCCAAAATGGCCGAGCGCTCGTCCGCTTCGTCCTTGGGCAACAACGCGATTTTTATTTCGTTTTCAAGAACGGGCAGGCGGTCTTTGAGTTCGTAAAATTCCGCCTCGGCGATTTCGCGCATGGACGAGTCCTTCATCATCTCTTCGGCCTGGGACATGTTCGAAACGGCGCGCAGGTATTCGTCGGCAAGCTCGACGATGGGCTTCAAATCTGAGTGCTCCTTGGAAAGCTTCGCAAGCTCCTTGTGGTCCATGGGCTGCATAAGTTTCTGCTCAAGCCCGGCGAACTTTTCTTTGATAGAGATAAGCTTTTCTTTGATGTTCATTTTACCCTACCTGTCATTCCGGGCAAGCATAGCGCGACCCGGAATCCAGTCTTTTAATTCTTCTTCAGGTTCGCGATTATGGTTTCCGCGCGGTCGGTTATCTGTGAGCCGTCGGTCATGTTTTTCAACGTCAGCTTGCCGCCCGCCGCCTCGTCGTCGCCGATGATGACGACGTATTTCGCGCCCATCTTGTCGGCGTATTCCATAAGCTTCTTGAACTTGCGGTCTTCGTATATGGCGCTTGCGCGTGCAAAGGCGGAAATGCGGTTTGCGACCTCAAGCGCGGCCTTGAAATGCGCCGATCCCATAGGCAGCACAAGGACATCAAGAGCAGGCTTCCCCGCTTCGACGGCCTTATCCTCGAACAACACGAACATAAGGCGGGATAGGCCGATCGATCCGCCCACGCCTATTATGTTCTTATCGATATAGGATCCGCAAAGGTTTGCATAGCGCCCGCCGCTTCCGACCGCGCCTATACCTGGCATGTCGTCAAGGAATATTTCGAATACTATTCCGGTGTAATAGTCGTGCCCGCGTATGATTGCGAAATCTACCTCGACATTTTCGGCGGCCGCGGTTTCGCCCAAAGCTCCCATCACGGTTTCGATTTCGTCTATGCCCTCTTTCATAAGGGGGGTAGATATGTGCAAAGCAAGACATGAATGCAACGCGTCCGGCGCGGATATGCCGATCTTCTTTATATACTCGCATTTTAAGAGTGCATCGATAGCGCGATACGCATCGTCGTTTCCGCAAATCTTTCGCAAACGAGTATCAAACTCGGCCGCCTCGATTTTGAACTTGTCGTCGACAAGTGCCAACACGGCGCGTTTTACATCATCGGCAAAACCCAACGAGGCCAAAAGCCCCTCCCATACCTTGCGGTTGGAAATTTTGAATTTGAATCCTCCGAAACCGAAACGCTTGGCAAGTTTTGCCATAGCGGCGGCAACCGCGGCAATCACGTCGGCGTCGTATAATATATTAAGCTCGTCCTCGGCCACGACGTCTATGTCTGCTTGATATAGCTCGCGATAGCGGCCTTTCTGCGCCCGCTCGCCGCGCCACGACTTGTCGATCTGATATCGTTTGAAGGGGAAGGTAAGCGCTCCGTAATGCTGCGCCACATAGCGCGCGAATGGGACGGTAAGGTCGAAGCGCAAAGCCTGCTCGGTGTCTTCTTTGGCAATGCGGAAAATCTGCTTGTCCATCTCGCCGCCGGATTTGGCAAGCAAAATTTCAAGACGTTCCACCGCCGGCGTTTCGATCTTGACATAGCCGGCGTTAAGATAGGATTCTTCGATGATCGATTTCGCCTCGTCGAACACGGCCTGTTGCGGCGGCAGAAGTTCTATGAAACCCGAAAGTGTCCGCGTATTTATCTTTTCCATTTTATTCCTCTGTTCCAACTTCTATTACGCGCCCGGGTATCCATGCGGTTCCGGCGTTAAGCCTGTCTACGTTCATTTCTATGTTTGCACGAACGCGCGAACGGGCATTCGGAAGGATTACGGGTATGACTTGGCCGTCGGCCACTATGTCAAGCGCATGAACGTCGCCGACCGATAAAAACAATCCCTCTGCGGCGGGCACATGGAACGTGTCGCCCTCAAGCAGCGTGTTGAAGAATACGGTGCGGCCGGGCCCGACATCGGATCGCGATTCCTCGTCGAATTTATAGAAGCCTTCTTTGAGTTTGACCCAAGTGCGGCCGGTCGCCCGCAATGTGATTCGAGAGTTCGCGGCGTTTGCGCGGCCGTATTCTATGGGAGTGCGGACAATCGTAGCAGCTTCGGCGACATCGACCTTCTCTGTTATGATAACGGATTCAAGAACAGGCGTAGGAGCAGGGGCAATAACAGGGTCGGGCGCAGGAGCCGCCGGCTCGTATGTCCTGGCGGGAGTAGTTCCGCGGCCAAGCTGTTGGCGCAAGGCCTCGAAATCCACTTCGGCTGCGAAAGGTTGGGCATCGGTGATTTCCTCTTCTTCGATAGCCTCTTTTACAACTGGGACAGGCTCTGGCGCAATCGCCCTGGGACGCGACGCGCTGTGTTTGAAAAGTATCGCGGCAAGTATGGCGATCACGACTGCGACCCCTGCGATGATTATATGGTTCGAGTTTATGATAGGGTCCTCGATAAGCTCGTTTTCCTCGGAAGTTTCGAATTCTTTGACTACAGGAGCTACATCTGAATCCCCTTTGAAAAGCTCGACGGCCTTTGCCGGGTCAAGGTCAAGATAGCCGGCATAGCTTCGGATAAATCCTACGGCATAGGCGGCGCCCGGCAACGCCGAGAATTTTCCGTCTTCGATAGCGCGAAGGTATTGGGGCTTTATTCGCAGATATTCCGATATGCGCGAGATGTCGATACCCTTTTTCACACGCGCGTTCTTAAGGTAATCGCCGACTGTTTCACGCTTTTGGACCGGCGCGGTTGGTTCCAGCGGTTTGAAAATCTGCTTGTCGTCAAGAATCATGGCGCGCCCTCCGGTTGGGATAATACTTGGCAAGAATACCCTATCTTTCGGATATTTCAACAGAAAATTTGCCCCTTCAGCCCGAAGGGCTCCTAAGCCGCCACCCGCCCCCACGCAGGGGCGCGTGTATAACCGCCCGCCGCCCTGCTCGGCGTGGTTTGCTTTGCTCACAAATCCCTTGCATTTCCCGCCCCGCTGGTTTAGTATCCAAAGCCAACAGGAGAAACCGCATGATCAACACGCTTTTCGTTATTAATATAATAATAGTGCTTCTTATGATAGCCATCATTCTTGTGCAAAAGTCCGAGGGCGGAGTTTTGGGCATGGGCGGCGGGTCAAGGAACGCGCTTTTCTCGGCTTCGTCCGCCGGCAATCTTATCACGAAGTTGACATGGTTCCTGGGCGGCTCGTTTTTCGTGATCTGCATAATTTTGGCTCTTCTTGTCGCGCGCAAGCACGGGGTCGAGGCGGACTTCATCGCCAACATGGAATCCCGCTCTGTCCAATCTCGCCAGGCTGCTGCAGCCGAAAAGGCACAGGAATCCCTTCCCAAAGCTCCGACGGAGTAGAAAGGGGTGGCCTTTGTTCGGATTCGGCAAGAAAAAATACGATAACGATCCATTCTGCAGTTATCCGTTTGAGAATGTCGAGATTCGTCCGACCGGCGAAGTCTATTTCTGTTGCCAGGGCTGGATCAGGGAAAACAGCATAGGCAATATATATAAAACTCCTTTTCATGAGATCTGGAACTCGGATACGGCGCGTGCGATAAGGAGGTCTATCCTTAACGGCGATTATAAATTCTGTGATCGCAAGATATGCGGATTCTGCCCGGCTCGACATCCCGAAGTCCATATTCTGGGCGCGGTTGACGGACATTACGCTCTGCCTCCTAAAACCGTATTTTTCGCCCCTTCTTACGAGTGTAATCTTAGCTGTGTCGTATGCCGCAAGGATCGTATTTTTACAAGTGATGCTAGGCTGAATAAACTCAAGTCCCAAATCGATTCCGTCTTTCTTCCCATATTTTCTGGTGTCGAGTCCGTGGGTTTTTCCGGATCTGGCGATCCCTTTGCCGATCGTTTCTGTCGCGAGCTTGTAGGGCGCACAGCGGCAAGCTATCCTAATATAAGGTTTTTCTTCCATACCAACGGCGTTCTGGCCAGCCCGGAGATGCTGCAAAGCCTTGGCGTTTTGAACCGCATGAATAATATACAGGTATCGTTGCACTCGGCGACTTCCGAAACGTGGAAGAAGTTCACAAGGGGAAGCGACGATCAGTATTCGGCCCTTATGGACAATCTTAAATTTATCTCGGATTTGCGGCGCGATGGGCGGCTGCCTTATTTCGTGTTAAGTTTCGTGGTCGCTTCTTTTAATTATCACGAGTTGATAGATTTCGTTCGGCTTGCGCAATCCCTTGGCGCGGATAAAATTTCCGTTTGGGGTTATCGGAACGGCGGTTCGGTATATGACGGTGTTGCTGACGAGGTTGAAGGAGCAAATATACAGACTGATGCCGAAGCGTCCGCGTTCTCCGTCCATACCCCCCCCCATGCGGAATATGGCAAACTAGGGGAAATCCTCCGCCATCCCGTTTTCTCCGATCCGAAAATCGAACTTTATCCCGAGATCAAAAAAATCCGCGACGAAGCGTTGCAAGAAGCCGGGGTGTGATATGAGCGCTCCTATATGCCGCCTTCCGTTCGAATTTGCCGAGGTCAATGTCGACGGGGACATATATTTCTGCTGTCCTCTTTGGGCAAGGGGAAATTGCATAGGCAGCATAACCAAAACTTCGTTCGATAAGGTTTGGAACTCGGACACCGCGCGCGCGATAAGGAAGTCGGTTCTCGATGGAAGCTATAAATTCTGCGACCGCGGAATATGCAAGTTTTGCCCGGCTGATTCGGGCGAAGATTACGCCGCCCGCACGATGGACGGGCATTATTCGAAATCTCCGAAAGAGATAAAGTTCAACCATTGCGCGGAATGCAACCTTGCGTGCGGATGTTGCCGCAAATCGTTGTATTTTACACCTGGCGACGATCTTGCGCGCCTTAATTCTGAAATAGATTCCGTCTATCTCCCCCTGCTTGACGGGGTGGAAAGAGTCTGCTTCGCGGGCTTCGGCGATCCGTTCGCAAGCCGGCATTATCGCGAATTGATAAAACGCGCCGCGGAAAAATATCCCGATTTGAAATTCCTTTTCCACACCAACGGTGTCGGGGCCAGCCGGCAAATGCTGAAGGATTTGGGTGTCGAGGATCGCCTTTATGGTATCCAGGTGTCCATTCATTCCGCAACCCGCGAAACATGGCAGAATTTCACCCGGGGTCGTCCCGAGCAATACGACGCGCTGATGGAAAATATAAAATATCTTTCCGAATTGAAGGAAAGGGGTTTGCTGCCTACGCTCCAGATCAATTTTGTAATCACCAATTTTAATTATCGCGAACTGGTTCCGTTTATCCGCCTGGCAAAGTCATTCTCCTCCGATAGGATAGAGATTTGGGGCTATCGCAACTGGAGCCTTCAAACCCCGACCGAAGAGGCGGGTTTAAGCGTCTTCCGTCCCGGCCACCACGAATACGACAAGCTGCGTGAAATCCTCCGCGATCCCGTATTTGCCAAGCCCGAAGTCCATCTCTACCCGGAAATCAAAAAAATCCGCGACGAAGCGTTGCAAGAAGCCGGAGCGTAATATGAATACGATTTATCCTCGTTTCGCATTCGTTCCGGGGGGGGGGGTAATTTGTATCCCTGCCGCCACCCTTTTGAAACAGTCGAAATCCATAGGGACGGGGAAGTTTATTTCTGCTGTCCGGCTTATAATAAAAACAGCATAGGCAATGTTTATAAAGACTCGTTCAAGGAAATCTGGAACTCGGACAAAGCCAAGGAAATAAGGAGCTTGGTAATCAAGGGGGATTATAGATTCTGCGACCTTGGCATTTGCGGAAGAAAGCTTCTTGATTATGCGCCCGCGTCCGTTCATGTGTCCAATCCGCCGAAGCAGGTGAAGTTCTGTCATGACAAGGAATGCTGCCTTGCCTGCGGCGGTTGTCGCAAATCGCAGCTTGTCTCCTCGAGCGACGATCTTGTGCGCCTTGATTCCAAGATCGAGGGCGTATATCTTCCGATACTCGAAGGGGCGGATAGCGTGGATCTTGCCGGCGATGGCGATCCGTTCGCAAGCCGGCATTACCGGACGCTGATAAAGCGTATTGTTGAAACCTATCCCGATATGAAGTTTTCGTTCCACACCAATGGAGTTCTTGCAAGTCGGCAAATGCTAGAGGAGCTTGGCGTAGTCGACCGACTTGATGTGATCCAAATCTCGTTCCATTCGTCGACCAAGCAAACATGGCAGAATTTCACCCGCGGTCGTCCCGAGCAATACGACGCGCTGATGGAAAATATAAAATATCTTTCCGAGTTAAGGAAGTCTGGCCGTCTCCCGACGCTGCAATTCAACTTCGTAATCACCAATTTTAATTATCGCGAACTGGTTCCGTTTATCCGCCTGGCAAAGTCATTTTCCGCAAACCGTGTCGAGGTTTGGGGCTATCGCAACAGGAGCGAGCAGACCGAGGACGAGGCAGCCAGGCTTGGCGTTTTCCATCCGGTTCACCCCGAATACGACAAGCTGCGTGAAATCCTCCGCGGTCCGGTTTTCGCCGATCCTGAAGTGTATCTTTATCCCGAAATAAAGAAAATCCGCGACGAGGCCTAGGCTCTTTTGATTAATCACCCATTGACACGGGGCGCAAAATTCACTATATATATTCCATGCCCGCGAAACAATCCAAATCGTTGACCCGACCGAGTGCCGCACTTCCCGCCACGATCGCCGACGGCGGGATTTCAAGCTATATAAACATGGTGCGCTCGCTCCCTCGCCTATCTGCCGAGGAGGAGTTGGCGCTTGCCAAACGCGTGCAAAGCGACAAAGACCTTGCCGCCGCCGAGAAGCTTATCCGCTCGAATTTGTATCTTGTGGTCGCGACCGCGTTCGAATATCGCGGCTATGGCCTTCCGATCGCGGATATAATTTCCGAGGGCAATATCGGTCTGATGAAGGCGGTCAAGAAATACGACCCGGACAAGGGATTTCGCCTATCGACTTATGCGGTTTGGTGGATTAAGGCTGCGATAAACGAATTCATTTTGGCCTCGTGGTCGCTGGTGCGGCTAAGCTCGACCGCGGCTACGAAAAAACTTTTCTTCGGGCTAAAGCGGGTAAAAAACAAACTTGGAATTTTGCATGACAATGCGCTTAGCGATCAGGAGGTGGCCAAGATCGCCGAACACCTCAAGGTCTCTGCGGACGAAGTGCGTGAGATGGACGCGCGGCTTAACAAAGACGTGTCGATCAACGCGCCCGTTAAGGCGAACGACGACGATGCGGCCACCCACGCCGATCTTATTCCGGCGACTTCGCCGAATCAGGAAGAGGCGGTGGTGGACCGCGATTTTAACTACCGCCGCATGAAGCTGCTGCTTGACGCGATCGCGAAACTCTCCGCGCGCGAGCAGGATATTATTCGTGCGCGCCGTATGCAAGAAGAGCCGGCCACGCTTGACGAACTTGCCTCGCGCTTCGAGATTTCCAAAGAGCGCGTGCGACAAATCGAAAACAACGCTCTTGATAAATTGAAAAGCCTCCTTGCCGCCGAGAAAGAGGATTTAGTCGGGTAGCATAAACACCCAAATCCTACTTTATGGGCGGGTAAGCCAGGCGCAAGCCGCAGCGAACCGGGGCCCTATGAAATAGGATTTTAGACTACGCGTTTACGCGCGCGCAAAAATAACACTGTGTTTAATCTGCCTCAAAACGCCACTCATGTGGCCTTGTTGAGGCGACGCGAGTGCTGGCGCAGCTCGCAGGGAATTTTTTCTATTGTCATTCCCCGGCTTGACCGGGTAATCCAGTGAAGGATAATGAAGCATTAAGCCCGCCGCAGGCGGCGCGCTCGCCCATCCCCCGGCGCAGCGCGCAAACACAACTACGCTTGCTTCGCGGCGCTTGTGGTTTGCTTCTGGCCTGGGCTCGCTTGCCTGCTGGCGGTTGAGGGCTT
>WQWV01000033.1 GCA_009785175.1 Alphaproteobacteria bacterium | reverse complement strand
GAGCAAGCAAACACGCCGAGCGGGCGGCAGCGCCGCATGGCGCGCACGACAGCGTGGGGGCGGCGTGTGCGCGCAAGCTCACTCTGTTCGCTTAAATAACACAGTATCCTTCACTGGATTACCCGATCAAGTCGGGCAATGACGGGGGACGAGGACTGGATTACCCCCTTCCTCATTCGCCAATCTCCATTCTTCGCTAAAGCTTCGAAGGACAGGGCTTCGGGAGGACTGACGCAAGCCGGGTAATGACAACTAGGCCCCGGCGATGATCTTGAAGAACTCGTCAGCCTTAAGCGCGGCGCCGCCGACCAGGACTCCGTCAACGCCCTGAAGCGAGAGGATTTCCGCGGCGTTGGAGCCTTTGACCGAACCACCGTAGAGAATCGCCACGTCGTCCTTGCCCCACTTTTCCTTGGCCGCTTCGCGTATCGCCTTGTGCGCGGTGATGATGTCAAGCGTGGTCGCGACCTTGCCCGTGCCGATCGCCCAGACGGGTTCGTATGCGACTATCACGTTATCGGGCGTGGCGCTTGCGGGAACGGAGTTCGCGAACTGCCCCTTGACCACCTCGGCGGTTTTGCCGGCGCTATATTGCACGTCGGTTTCGCCGATACAGATTATAGGGGTAAGGCCGGCCTGGAGCGCCATGCCTGCTTTCGAAGCTACAAGCTCGTTCGTTTCGCCATAGTATTGGCGGCGCTCGGAATGTCCAAGTATGACATACTTTGCGCCAAGGTCTTTGACCATAAGGGGCGAGATTTCGCCGGTATAGGCGCCCTCGTTCTTATCGCTGGCGTTTTGAGCGCCGATGGAAATCTTGCTACCGCTTGTCATCTGAACAAGCTCGGATATAAGCGTGAACGGCGGGCAGACAACGATCTCGGCGTTTTTCGCATCGTATTCCTTAAGCCCGGCCTCGAGCGCTTCGATAAGTTGCCACGACGGGGCCTTGAGCCCGTTCATCTTCCAGTTGCCGGCTATGATTTTCTTAGAAGTAAACATGTTCTTCTCCTTTTTTTACTTGTGTTTTATTGTATTCTGCATTAGATTTCGGGAAAAGTCAAAGGAGAAAAAATGATTTCGCATTTCAGAACGATGACCCAGACATGGGTCGCCAAAACACTGCTTGTATTCATGGGTGTGGGCATGGCATTCTGGGGCTTCGGAGGCCAGATGATCTCCGGCTCGAACGCCTATATACAAATCGGTTCGACATCCATACCTGGATTCAAGGTCAATGAGCAGATCGAACGCGAAGTAAACATCATGAAAGAGCAGCTTGGCCCCGCATTCGACTTTGCCACCGCCAGGCGTATGGGTCTTATCGACAGAATAATAAACGACATGGTGGTAAAGACGCTGCTCGAGCTACGCGCAAGCGATATCGGAGTTGCGATCAGCGAGGCGAGGCTTGCCGATACAATCTCAAGCTTTGCGGCATTCCGCGGCGCAGACGGGAAATTCGACCGTGCAAGGTTTACCAAAATCCTTAGCGACAACAAGATCAACGAAGTCGAATTCGTATCGAACGCGCGACGCGGCCTTTTGCGCGAGACGTTCGCAAACGCTATTACCGCAGGGCTTGACGCACCTATCGTCGCCGGACAGGTATGGAGGTTCGCAAATCAAACCGTATACATAGACATGGCCATATTCCGCCCCGAGCTTGAAATCGTCGAGGGGGCGCCGACGGACGCGGACCTGCAAATAGTTTACGACATCAATATCGGCGAATTCCAGTTGCCGGAAACGCGTCAAATCTCATATATGGTAATCTCGCCCGAATTCGCGGCCGGCGTTAAGAAACTTGGCGCAGGGGCGGACGACAACAAACGCTATCGCGCTATGATCGAGGTGGCTGAGGGCGCAATAGACGACATCTCGGGCGGAGCGGACTGGGCGGTCGTGGCACGTGCCCGCTCGGGTGCGGCACCTTTGGTATTGCCGGCTATAAACATCGACGGCGATACGAGCGACGGGAAGAATATATTCCAATCCAATCCGCTTATCACGCGCCAAGTCGCCGACTTCGCCTTCTTCGTGCTTGACGAGGGCGGAATCAGCGACGTGATCGAAACTCCGGGGGGAGCGCTTTTGGTATATGTCGCAAAAGTCTTGCCGGCGCGGCCAAAAGAAATGAACGAAGTGAGAAGCGAGCTTGTAGCGCTTTGGCGCATAGCACAGCAGAGAACGCAAGCCGCAGCCAAATCCCGCAAATTCGCCGAGCTGCTATCGGGCGGAATGGAAGCATCGGCCGCGATAATGCAAGCCGACAAGGGCGCGCGCTTCACCCCAAACATGGCTATCGCGATGAGGGCTTCGAATCTTCCCGATACTGTGAAGCAGGTCATTATCACGACCTCGGTCGGCGGAGTGTTCAACGCCGATGGATATGTCGGCCGGATCAAACGCATACAACTTGGCAAGGTCGGCGAGGGCGAAGGCTTCGTAGATTTCATCGGCTCGACAGAGACGGAATTCAGAAACGCGATTTTCGACGACTATGAAACATTCCTTCGCCGCCGGTATAGGGTTGTGAACAAGCTTAATATAAATTAATCGCGAATGACCCCGCACTTATGGCTTTTCAACTAATATGAACGATCCGTTATTCAAGATCTTAGGATTGTTAGCCATAATAGGAGCGGCCGTAAAGATTTGTTATATAATGAAACCGCGAGCACCGGCGAAAAGCCCGCTTGATAAAGAAGAAGTTATGGACAATCTGGACGAGTTGATAGAATTCTATAAGGCGCAAAATCCGCATAGATGGAAATCCCCTATGGAAGGGGGACGATAGGCGTTTCGCGGCGCGAGCTACTTCTTCCTCATATTGTCCCGAAGGTTTTTTTCGCGAAGCGCGCCAATCATCGTCCACCACGCGATTGTGATAACTATCATAAGCACCGCGTTGCCGCCGATGGCCGCCCACATGATCAGCGGGAGCGAGGAAAGCGCGGCGTCGATGCCGCCCTCGATGCTTGCGAGTATCTGTTCCTTGTTCAACATATTATCCTCCTATTGTTGCCTTTATACGACGCACGCCGGCGGCGGACGACTCCTCTTTCATTATTTTGAAAGAAACCAGGTCGCCGGTCGAGGCAGCGTGCGGACCGCCGCAGATTTCATTGCTGAACTCGCCCATCTTGTAAACTTTTACCTTGTCGCCGTATTTGGAACCGAAGACGCCGATCGCGCCCGAGGCCTTGGCTTCTTCGACCGTCATTTCCACGCATTCGACGGGGACGTTTGCGACGATGGCTTCGTTTACAAGTTTCTCGGTCGCGGCGATTTCTTCGGGCGTCATTTTTCTATCGAACGAGAAGTCGAAGCGCAGGCGTTCGGCAGTGATGTTGGAGCCTTTCTGGAATACCGTATCGCCCAACACTTTCCTTAACGCCGCGTCCATAAGGTGCGCTGCGGTGTGGAGTTTGGTCGTTTGTTCCGAGTTGTCGGCAAGGCCGCCGGCGAATTTCTGGGAGGCGCCTGCGCGGGATTTTTCCTGGTGCTCGGCGTAGAGGCGCGCGAAGCCCTCGGTGTCGACCGCTATGTTCCTTTCGCGCGCAAGCTCGGACGTGAACTCGAGCGGGAAGCCATAGGTATCGTAAAGTCTGAACGCTTCGGTTGCGGCGAGTTTTTTGTCGGTCGCGGAAGCGTCGAGATATTTGCCCGCGATCTTCATGCCGGAGTCCAAGGTGCGGCCAAAAAGCTCCTCTTCGCGGTCGAGGTTCCGAATTATAAAATCGCGGTTGCGGGTAAGTTCGGGATATACGTCGCCGTAGTTGTCGACCACTATCTGTGCGATTTGGCTCATCGATTTTGCGGGTGCGCCGAGCTGAACCAGATATCGGTATGCGCGGCGGATAAGACGCCTTAGGATATATCCCTGGTCAACATTGCTGGGCGCCACGCCCTTGTCGTCCCCCAATATAAAATTGCTTGCGCGCATGTGGTCCGAGATGATGCGGAACGCCTTGACATTATCGGCATACTTTTTGCCGGTCAAGGATTCGACCTTGGCTATGATGGGTTGGAAAAGATCAGACTCGTAAACGTTGTTCGCGCCGGTGAGTATACAGAGCATGCGCTCGAACCCCATGCCGGTGTCGACGCATTGGGCGGCAAGCGGTGTAAGTTTCCCGTCCGCGCCCTTGTTATACTGCATGAACACGTTGTTCCAGATTTCGACGAACTTGCCGCAGTCGCACGCGGGGCCGCAATCGGCGCAGCACTTGGGCCTATCGAATTCGTAAAAGATCTCCGTGTCGGGGCCGCATGGCCCGGTGGCGCCGGCGGGACCCCACCAATTCTCTTTTTTATTATAAAAATAAATGCGTTCGTCGGGATAACCAAGCGATTTCCAAATCGCGGCGGCCTCCTCGTCCCTTGGCGCGTCCGCGTCGCCCTCGAACACGGATACGGAAATCTTTTCCTGGGGGATTTTAAGGACTTTGGTTAGGAGCTCGTGCGACCACGCTATCGACTCCTTCTTGAAATAATCGCCAAGCGACCAGTTGCCCAGCATCTCGAAAAAAGTCAGGTGCGTCGCGTCGCCGACATCGTCTATGTCGTTAGTGCGAATACATTTTTGCACGTCGACAAGACGCGTGCCAGCCGGGTGCTTCTCGCCCATAAGATAGGGAACCAGCGGCTGCATTCCAGCGGTGTTGAAAAGAACCGTGGGGTCGTTCTCGGGTATCAAAGATGCGGACGTAATTACCGCGTGTCCCTTCTCTTTGAAAAAATTGATATATAATTCGCGAAGCTCTCTTGATGTCATGGCGATTCCTTTGTGTTGTGGATTTTAAGCCAAGGGGAACAGGAATGCAACAGGAAATTCGGCGCTTGCTTTGGTGGGCGCGGACTGGTATATTCGGCGGTATGAAAAGGGAAAACATCAACATCGCATTTGCCTTTGATGAGCGGGTCGTAAAATACGCCGCGGTCGCTATTGCATCGCTTTTGAAAAACCGCGGAGATTTTCACTATGATATTTATACTGTGGTGCCGGATACCGTGGGGGGGGGGAACGGGATATACTTGCCGCGATGGCGCATAATATAGATACAGAAAGTCGCATAATATTCCTTAGTCCGCCGGACGTGTCGGATATAACACCGGATAAACAGAATAGCAGCGACATTTATTTCGGCGATGCAGCCTATTGGAGAATCAAGCTTTGCCAAATACTACCGCCCGAATTGAAATACTGCATCTATACCGACTATGACGTTCTTTTCCTGAAACCACTTGACGAGCTTGCAAACATAGATTTCGGTAATAAGTGGGTGGCAGTTGTAGGAAATAAATGTTTCAAACATAATGAAAAAAATTGGGAAAAATATTTCAAGGAAATAAGCGAGGCAGGACAGGAATTCAATTCGGGAGTAATGGTCTTCAATCTTGAGCAATGGCGAGCGCAGGAAGTATGGAAAAAATTCATACCGCTTAAGGAAATGGATTTTGCCTGTGCCGAACAGCCCCGGTTAAATATAGTATGCTTCGGCCACAACGTCATGCTGGACCCGATTAAATATAACGCATGGGGAGGGGAAGACATCGAGCAAACCTGCGTAATACTGCACTTTGCGGGCCATGACACCAAGCCTTGGAAAGGCTGTCCAAGCGAGTGCAAAAAATTATGGTGGGAATATGCGAAGATTACGCCGTTTTACGGTATACTTAAAGACGAATACCTAAGGGAAATTTCGAAGAAATGAAGGCCATGGTTCGTGCCGAAACATTCCAATAGGAAGCGCATGCGCCGGAAATATATGCGGGGTTAGAGTTCGTACTCGGTGCCGGGCTGCCAAACGAATTTCGCGACGACGAGTTCTTCATACGGCGTTCCCTCGATTATATTCTGAATCCCGAACTGAGTCGCGCGAGCGCCGATGACAAGAACCTTCTTGCCGTCGTAATTTTTCTTAAGATCTTCCAAAAACGAAGCCATGCGGGCGCGGGTTTCCATATACGATTCGCCGTTCGGATACGGAGTGTTGATGCGTTCGAGGCGTTGGCCATCGACAAACTTTTTATCGCCCTTGTTATAATCGCCGTAGTTGCATTCGCGCAGCCTCGAGTCGACGAAGATGGGAACGCCGGTGTCGGCGAATCCTATGGCGGCGGATTTATATCCCCTGATCTGGTCGGCGCAAAAAACTGCGGCGTAGCCTTTGCCCTTGCGGCGCTCGCCAAGCTCGACCGATTGTGTAATGCCAAGCGGAGAGAGGTCGCAATCATACCAGCCGGAGGCGAAGCCTTCCTCGTTATCATACGTCGTGCTGTGGGATTCGAATGTGATTTTGACCGTCATGATTTTCTCCTATATCCTGTGATTTCGGCGCCGTCGACGGATAACGCCGCGGCTATGTCATCGGGCGAGGCGCGATAATTTTCCCCGTTATCAACTATGTCTGGATCGTGAAAGTAAATAGCGTCGGGAGTTATGTTTGTTATAAATACGCGGTGCAGCAACTGCGCTTCGGGGCAATCACCATACATAAGCCAGCCGTCGCCCATGATCTCGAGCGCGTATCCCGCGGCGTGGAGCCGCTTCAAATCTTCGATTGTGGGCGCGCGGTTTTCAAATTTGAAATTCGGATTGGCGAGCACGCCTGCAAAATCCTCCGACCCGTCGGAGCGAGCCGCGAAAAATTCCGCAACCCATGCCGGCGAGATTTTATCCGCGTAATTTATTTTCGATACACACTCGATTTCCACACCGTTCGCAAGACACCAATTCCAAAACTGCGCGTTGCCAAGCGTGCCGCGAGTGATCCGCAAAACATCTTCTAAGCCGACGTCGAACCCAAGTGCGTTCGCGACCATCGTGTAATTCGCGCTGGCGCAGCTTGTCTCGTCGCAACGGATGGTTCTTTTTACATTGACTGTCATAGTAAAATGATTATACCATTCCCACGATGAAAACAAGTATTAAATATATCAGTCCGCATTGGTATCTTGGTTGCGACCAGGCTTGTCGCGAATGTTATATCGGAACGCTTAGAAGCACTATCACCACGCCGATGGAAGAACGGATACGTGCGATCGACGCGTTCATGCCATACAAGCCCGAACAATTCTTTATCGTGGGCGGCAATCCCACGCTTGACCCGTTTATCGAGGAGACCGCAGCGGCGTTAAAATCGCGAGGTATCGCTGTGTGCGTGCTATCGAATTCTTGGTCAATGCCGAAGGTGGCGGACAAGCGAAAATTCCTTAGCAGCCTTGACGACCGTGCGGCGACATTCTTCGGCGCGGACGCGGCGATGCACGACGGGCTTAACGGCTGTCCGGGCAGTTTTCAGAGGCTCAAAGATAATGTCGGAAAATGGTCGGCGCAGGGATATTCATTCGTGCCTGTCATCAACATCATGCCCGGCAACAAAGATCATATTTACGACATCATTAAACGACTGCGCGAGTTCGTGAAGTTCGAGCGTGTTTGGACGCAGCGGATCATGCCCTATGGCAACGCCTTGGGGAATGACGATATGTATTTGAAGCTAGATGATTTGAATCCGATTTTCGAGCAGCTTGCCCGCGCCAAGGCCGACTTCAAGCTGGAAGAAGTCGCGTGGAACATGACCGCTCCGACGTGTCTTGTGGCTTCGGAATACCGCGAGTTGAACGACCCGATGTTTTATGGAGTTTCGATGTGGGGGCTTGACCACAAAGGCCGGCTGTTCGCGAATTCGTTCGAGGTCGGGTCGCCCGAGCTTGCGTTATTCGGCGGTGCGCCGGTTTGGGAAGTGCCCGGAGATTTGAACGCGGCGATTGCGGCCGAGGCGCACATACAACAACTTAACGATAAAAAATACCTGCCGCCGGAATGCGCGAAGTGTCCCCACTATGACAACTGCTTCGGCGGATATCCAGTGCGCGGTGCAGACGGCGCGTTCGTCGCCGACCCTATATTGTGTAGCCTCCGTCAACGGGCAAAATAATTCCGTTTATGAACGCCGCGCTGTTGCCCGCAAGGAAGGCGCAGGCGTTTGCTATGTCCTCGGGCGTGGCAAGGCGGCCCGAGGGATTCGCATCGGCGCAGGCTTCGACTTTCTCGCCGTAATATTCAAGCGCGCGCATGCCCGAACCGTTGCCGGCGGCGCCCACCACCAAACTCGGCGCGACCGCATTACAGGTGATGCCGTGAACGCCGTATTCCTCGGCTATGGTTTTGGTCATCGCGTTCAGCGCGGATTTGGATACGTTATATGCGACCACTTCGGTTTCCGGGCGAATCGAATTCGTCGAGGAAATATTTATGATGCGTCCCCATTTCTTTTGCTTCATGTGCGGCAACATAAGTTTCGAAAGTTTGAACGGTAGGATAAGATTCGCGTCCAACGTGTCCGCCATGTCCTTGTCGGCTACGGTTTCGGTCGGGCCGCCGAAGGTGATAGTGCCGGCGCAGTTTATTAACACATCGAAATCTGCGGGGACTTTGGAAATATCGCCGCCGGCTATTTTGATCGCGCGCGAGCGGGTGCGGGTGGCAAGCTCCTTGGCGGTCGCCTCGTTGCCCTGATATGAAAACCATACATCGTAATCCTTGTTCGAAAATGCGGCGACGATAGCCGAGCCTATGGCCCCCGTGCCGCCTGTGATAAGAACTTTTTTCATGATGCGTTTCCTTTTATAAATTGAGCATAGCGCGCCGGGTCGAAGCCCATCTGTGAGGCAGGGATTCCCGCGGAGATGCCATAATCTATCGCGGCCTGCCAGGTCGATTTGTCGGACTTCTTGATATCGAAGATCTTGTTTTTGAAAACCACCATCGCGCGGTCGGTGGAGGTCGATGCGAAGTCGGCATACCACTGGTTTTCATTTACAAGGTTCTTTTGGATTTCGCGTATTCCAGCTTCGTCAAGTTTAAGCCAATACATGTGCCATGGCGTGGTCGTGGCAAGGGTTTTTATGACCTCGAACTTGGTGATCACCGATTTGTCGGAAAGGGATTCGGCGATCACGATTCCTATGAACTGCTCGGGCTCGACAATCTTCCAGCGTTTGAAAAATACGCATGCGTCGGCGGCGTCGAATTCAAGCTGATAGATCCCGTCGCGTTTCATGCCGCGCCACGAAAACTTCTCGTTGATGATCGCCGTGTCGCCGTCAAGCGCCAAGATTTCGTAATCAAGGTAATCAAGATCGCCGCGGCGCACTTCGCGCCAAAGCGCCCATATCCCCTCGCCGGATACGGGCGGAGCGAACGGAGTTTCGTAATAGCTTTGCGTTTTACCGAACAGCTTTTTCACCGAGGCAATGTCGGCGTTGATCCATGCGACGCGCATGGCGGCAAGCCATAATTTAAGTTTTTCGCGGGTCATGCTGTTTCCTTTTCAATCCATTTCAAATATTCCGGAAGGCCGGCGGTGATGGGAACTTTTACTATTTGCGGGGTTTCATAGG
>WQWV01000032.1 GCA_009785175.1 Alphaproteobacteria bacterium | reverse complement strand
GTGGTCCAGGCGCTACAGCAATAGTTGCTTGTGGTGCGGGAAACACCCAACGCGTCGCCGCCCCATACAAAGCCAGGAGCACAGGTGGAGGTTGAGTCCTGGGCGCAAGAGGTATTGGTGCAGGTCGGAGTGAAGTTGGAGCAGCACTTGTTAGCCTCGCTCCAGACAAGGCCGCTTGGTGCAGAGCCTTGAGCAAACCCGCTTACCGAATAGCCGCCCCAGGCGGTTCCCATATTGCCGGCCGCGTTCGTAGCTCCGGCACATCTGCAGCTGGTGCAGCAAGGGCGCGTGGCCGAGCAACGGTTGTCAAGAGCGCTTGCCGGCACCGCGCATTGACGCGCGGTATCTACGCAAGACCTATTGTCAACCTTCAGATCGAAAAAGTCCGGAAGCCAGACGCTGATATGGCCGTCATTACATCCGGGCAACGTGGAACCGCCGGAGGTGAAACGACCCCTGGCGCATGTTATCGTGGTCGAATTGTCGCGGGAATTACGAGTGCGCGAGGTAGGAACGGTTTCGGTAGAGGTGCTGGGCGCGCATTCGAGGGAGACATTCCTCCATCTGCGGCCGAAATGATATTCCGGAGCGCTATACGGAGAGACGCCAAGCACGCTGAAGAAACGGTTGACATTACCGCTGAAGCCAGCCCTAAATTCACCAAGCGCAACGTTTTCCGCCGCGGTCCTTTGCGTGCCGCTGGGCGTGCAAGTATTCGGCGCAGAGCGGGTCGGAAGACCGAAAAATCCAAGTATATATTGATAAAGCCGGTGATATTCCACGGGAATCTCGGCCACTTCGTAGGCCCTGTCTATGCGCTCCTTGATGTCCTCAACCTCGGTTTTCGTAGGATTATCCTTGGCCAAAAGGTAGCGGGAATAAATCTCGTTAACATACATTTCGGCGATAGGATATTGGAAATTCTGGCTTGCAGAGCCGGTAAGGCAGGCCTGCGCCTTTACGTTCGTTCCAAAAAAGAACGTGAACACAGCCGAAACCGCCACCGCAAGCTTCTGATAAAACTTCAGCCCGTTTTGCTTAATGAATTCTGTCATAACTTTCCCTCTATCGCGAAAATTATAAGACGCATGCGGAAAAAAATCAAGGCAAAAATAGAAAAACAAAAAAACCGTTTGACAAGCGGCCTATTCTTTATATATAATATCCTCTATCGAGAAGATTCCATATCACCAATCATAACAACAATCCAAGGAAATACCCTTATGCATATAAAGGAAATACGCCAAATTCCCCCCGCGGAACTTATCGTCGCGGCGGAGAAGGCGGGAATTGAAAATCCCTCATCTTACGATATACAAACCCTGCGCTTCAACTATTTGAAGAAGCTTGCCGAATCGGAAACACTTACGGGCGACGGCGTGCTTGACGTTATGGGCGACGGATACGGATTTTTGCGCTCAAGCGAAAACTCATACACCGCAGGGCCGAACGATATATATGTATCGCAATCTTTGATCAAAAAATTCGGCCTTAAGATGGGAGATACCATCGAAGGAGAGTTGCGCGCGCCCAAATCGAACGAGAAGTTCTTTGCGCTTGATTCAGTAAAAACTATCAACGGCGAGGAAGACCTGTCGCTTGCGAAGCACCGCGTGCATTTCGACGACCTGACACCTTTGTATCCAGACGAAAAGTTCGACCTCGATATGATGCTTGGCGATGCGAAGAAACCTAATTTTACAACTCGCATTATTGATTTGGTCGCGCCGCAGGGCAAAGGACAGCGAGCGCTTATCGTCGCGCCGCCAAAAGCCGGTAAGACCATAATGCTTCAGAATATCGCGCATGCGATTACGAATAAAAATCCCGAGGTCGTCTTGATCGTTCTGCTTATCGACGAGCGCCCCGAGGAGGTCACGGACATGGAGCGCTCGATCAAGGGAGAAGTCGTATCGTCCACCTTCGACGAGCCTGCGTCGCGCCACGTTCAAGTCTGCGAAATGGTAATCGAGAAGGCCAAACGCCTTGTCGAATTCAAAAAAGACGTTGTGATTTTGATGGATTCCATCACCCGCCTCGGCCGCGCATACAACGCAGTAGTGCCCTCGTCCGGCAAGGTCTTGACCGGCGGTGTGGACGCTAACGCTTTGCAGCGCCCCAAGCGAGTAATCGGCGCCGCGCGCAATATCGAGGGCGGAGGTTCGCTTACCATCATCGCAACCGCGCTTATCGAAACCGGATCCAAGATGGACGAGATCATTTTCGAAGAGTTCAAGGGAACCGGCAACTCGGAAATCGTGCTTGATAGGAAGTTGTCCGACAAGCGAATCTTCCCGGCGATCGATGTCACGCGTTCCGGCACCCGCAAAGAGGAACTGCTTGTGTCGCCCGAAACGTTGCAGAAGATGTGGATACTGCGTCGCTTGCTTGTTTCTATGGGACCGGCCGAGGCTATGGACTTCTTGCTCGGCAAGTTGCGTCATACAAAGAACAACGCGGACTTCTTTGATAATATGAATTCTTAGGAGCTTCTACTAAGCTCTTTTCGCGAGCGTTTATGCGAGCTCGCCGCCACAAAGGCTACGGGTGGAGCCTTTTAAGGCAAATCTTATATGAAACTTTTCGCCCATAGGGCGCCCGCCCGCGCGCAAGCGCGTATACATAAATCCCCCAGGCGGAGCCTGCGCTCTCCTATCGTCGAGCTCTCCACCAAAGGGATTTGGGTTTATGCTTGATTTGGATTATAAGCTACGCTATTCTTGTTTAGAATTACAAAGGAATCATTATGCTCGACATAAAATTCATACGCGAGAACCAGGCGGCGGTGGAAAAGGCCATCGCCGACAAACGGGTCGATATCGACCTGCCCCGCCTTCTGGTCCTTGACGACAAACGAATCGTAATCGAGCGCGAGATGCAGGAGCTCCAGGCCGCGAAAAACAAAATTTCCGAATCAATTCCGGCGGCGGCAGACAAGGCGCCGCTTGTTGCCGAATCGAGGGAGCTTGGCGTAAAGATTGCCGCGCTTGAATCTAAAATGGGCGAATTCGCGCCCGAGCTTGAGCGCCTTTTATGGCTTGTCCCCAACATTCCCGCGCACGATGTGCCGGTCGGTATAGACGACTCGCAAAACGTCGAAATCAAGCGCGTGGGCGACAAGACGAAATTCGATTTCGAGCCGATGTCGCACTATGACCTCCTTATTAAAAACGACTGGGCGGATTTCGAGCGGGTCGCGAAAGTCTGCGGCTCGCGCGCGCATTGTCTTAAAGGTGCGGCGGCGCGATACGAACTTGCGCTTAACCTTTACGTTATGGACAAGCTTGCCGACAAGGGCTTTACCATGATGTCCGTGCCGTCGGTGTTGAACGGCGACGCTCCGCTTTATGGCACAGGGCATTTTCCGTTCGGGCGCGAGGACGTATATAAACTCGGCCACATGGAGGCGGACGGATTTGTAGCCGATAACACCTGGCTTGCCGGAACGTGCGAGCTGGTCTTGAATTCCCTGCATAGCGGCGAGATGATTCCCGAGGATCAGCTTCCGATTTTATACGCAGGTTTTTCCCCGTGCTTTCGGCGCGAGGCGGGCGCGGCCGGCAAGGACACGCGCGGGCTTATCCGCGTGCACCAATTCAACAAGACCGAGCAATACGTGCTTTGCAAAGCCGATATGGCCGAGCAGAAAAAATGGTTCGACACCATGCTTGCCACCGGCGAGGAAGTGCTTGCCGATTTAGAACTGCCTTATCGTTTGCTTGAAACCTGCACGGGCGACATGGGCGCGGGAAAATATCGCATGGTCGATTTGGAAGCGTGGCTCCCGACCCAAAACCGCTATGTGGAAACGCATTCGTGTTCGGCATTGACGGATTGGCAGGCGCGGCGCACCGGCCTTCGCTATCGCGAAAACGGGACGAACAAGGTCCGGCACTGCTTTACTTTGAATAATACCGGAATCGCGACACCGCGCATATTCGCCATGCTTTTGGAAAATCACCAGACCGCCGACGGGCGCGTGCGGATTCCCGAGAAGCTTCGGGCGTATATGGGCGGTCGGGAGTATTTATAAAAAATCCCCGGTATGCGCCGGGGAGTTTTCGGGATTGGTGCTTAATCTTACTTACGCGGCCCCTTCGGTGGCTGCTTGCACGACGAGTTTGCGGAAATCCACTTGATCGCGGCGTCGGCTTCGCCTTTGTTTCGGACAAGGCCAACGTATTCGGCGCCGTTGTTAAGCATTATGCTTAATCCGCGACCGCTTTGGTTTATCGCGACGATGCAATTACCGACCGCGCCGCGAATTTGTTGAGTAAATTGGTTATCGGTTGCGGACGATTGAACAGGTGTGGCGGTCCTTGCGGGCGGGGGCGGGGGTGCAGACACAGCTTGCCCAGGACGCTGATGTGTCTGCGCCGACGCGTCGATGGCGACAACCATTGCCAAAGCTACAAATAATTTAATCATGTTTTTTCTCCTTTGTTTGTTTACAATCCAAGTTTACCCCCCCCCCGTGATTTGTCAAGTATATTATAGCTTTCCAGCGAGCCTGCTCGCTGCGCGCGATACGCCGCCCGCTCGGCGTGTCTTGCTTGCTCTTGACTTATTTCCTTATGCCGGGTAATTTATGAAAAAACAAAGGAGAATATAATGAGCAAAGCTTTTCTTTTCCCCGGACAGGGGTCGCAAAAATTGGGCATGGGTCGCGAGCTTGCCGAATCAAATCCCGCCGCACGCGCAGTGTTCGACGAGGTCAACGCCGCAATCGGATATGACTTGACCGCAATAATGTGGGGCGAGGACGCAGAGAAACTTAATTTGACTCAAAATACCCAGCCGGCAATTATGGCCGCTTCGGTGGCCGCTTGGGTCGGCGCGGGTCGTCCGTCCGCCGATTTCGTCATGGGTCATTCGCTTGGCGAGTATAGCGCGCTTGTGGCCGCCGGTGTTTTGTCGCTTACCGACGCCGCGAAGATTTTGGTGGCGCGTGGCAAGGCTGCGGCCGAAGCGGTTCCCGCCGGTGTGGGCGCTATGTCCGCCGTGTTGGGTCTTGAGCCTTCGGTGATTGCCGATACGATTAAAGATATAGAGGGCGTGTGGGTTGCCAACGATAACTGTCCGGGTCAGATCGTTATTTCCGGCAAGGCCGCCGCCGTCGCGACCGCTAACGACAAACTGACCGCCGCGGGTGCAAAGCGCGTCGTGCCTTTGGCCGTGTCCGCGCCTATGCACTGCCCGCTTATGGCCCCGGCAGCCGAGAAGTTGGCCGAGGTTTTGGCGGGCGTTTCGTTCGCCGCGCCCACTATGGCTTTCGTTTCAAACAAGACCGCCGCTGTCATGGACTCGCCCGCGGAAATCAAAGAATCTTTGATTTACCAGATGACGCACGGCGTGCGCTTCCGCGAATCGCTTGACTATGTCGCCGCAGATGGAGTCGCGAATTTCACCGAGTTCGGGCCGGGCGCGGTGCTTGCGGGCCTTGTCAAGAAAACGCTTGCCGACGCGGTGGTGAACAACGTATAAGCTAATCTATAACGGCGATTTTATCGAAGTTTTTGGATATGGCGCGCAGAGTCGCGTCCGTGTTTTCGACATACCTTATTTTGTCAGAGGCGGCATCAAGCTGCGTCCTTGAAAGAATCGTTTCCACCATCTCGCCGCCAATGTTTTGAACCATGCCGTATCCGGTCCAGGAATCGGCCATCGACGCGCGGGTGGATTTCAAATGCAACCAGCCGTCGGTCGGCGAAGCGCTTGGCATTATGCCCCATGTGCCGGTAAGCGGAATGCGGTTCGGAGCCTCGAAAAAATCCTGGCGCAAAATATAATCGGCCTCGAGAAATGCCTCGTTATACAAGCGCGTCATCTTGACGGCCGCGGCCTTTTCGGCGGGCGAGAGGGCCGTCAAATCCTTCGCGCCGTCCCATACGATATTCGTAGCCGCACGTTGCAGCCATTTCTCCTGTGTATCCTTGTCCAGTTCGTCGAACAGACGCTCATAATCGGGCAGCTTTTCCATTATCAGGTCGTGCAGCGCTTGCTCGGACGGATACTGTTTACGCGCAAGCACAAGGCGCATCGGGAGGTCGATTTTGTATTCCGCCTTCAATCTTTCATGCGTCCAATCAAGCAATTTGCGGAACGCCGCGTCGTATTTATCAAGCGCGGATTGCGGCATATTGTTATAGGCTACGCTTATCTCCTCGGAATCGAATTCGAGCTCGACGCCGTATTTGTAATTCCTTATTATCGGCAAAAGGTATTGCGCAAGATAGTTCAGGTGATAGAGCTCGGCGTATCCGGGCTCGGGATAATCCGGCGAGGTCGGGCTTTTGTACCCGCCGAAACAGAAAGTGAAAATCACCGGCTTCTTCTCGGCCATGGCGTTCGCGAGTTTTTGAAGGGTGTAGCCGGTAGCGTTATATCCCTGCGACTTGCCGGCGAACTTCTTAGAAATAAGACGTCCGAGCGAGAGGACGCATAACCGCCGCGCCGCATCGTCAGCACCGAATTTCTGCGCCAGCATTTCGCGCCATTCGACGATTTTGGCAAGCCGGGCGGTCGCGATTTCCATGTCGGTTTCATTCTGATTCAGAAGTCGCTTGGGCGAGAGGTCGGAAATGTCCGCGCGCAACAGGAAATCTACTATGGGCGAGGATTTTTCCGCAAAATCGTCCGACAAATCCAATGGTATTTTATACATAGGATTCATTCTATGGTCTATCGAGCAAATACACAACTATAATCTAAGGAAGCTTGACTTATTTCCTTGGGCCGGGTATTTTGTTTTCATAACTAGATTCCGGGTCAAGCCCGGAATGACGAAATAAGAAGGAGTAAGCCATGTTCGACCTTAATGGAAAAGTAGCGCTTATCACCGGGGCCACCGGCGGAATCGGCGAGGAAATCGCACGCGCTATGCATGCTCAGGGCGCGACCGTAGTCATCACCGGCCGCAAGAAAGACGTGCTTGAAAAATTGGCGGGCGAGCTTGGCGACCGCGTGTTCGCAATTCCCGCGGATTTGGGAGTGGCCGAAGAGGCCGCGCGCCTTGTCAAGGAAACGGTCGAGAAAGCCGGTAAACTAGACATTCTTGTCAACAACGCAGGAATGACCAAGGACGGGCTTTTCATGCGAATGAAGGACGAAGATTTCGAGGCCGTAATCGACGTGAACCTTGTATCCGCTTTCCGTTTATCGCGCGAGGCCGTCGTCGTAATGATGAAGGCTCGAGTCGGGCGCATAATCAACATGACCTCCATCGTAGGATGGATGGGCAATGCGGGTCAGGCAAACTACTGTGCGTCCAAAGGCGGTCTGACGTCCATGACCAAATCGCTTGCCGCCGAAGTCGCCAGCCGCAACATCACCGTCAACTGCATCGCGCCGGGCTTTATTGCGACCGCCATGACCGACGTGTTGTCCGACGATGTCAAGGGCAAGATGATGGCGCAAATCCCGCTCGCCCGTTTCGGGTTGCCCGCGGACATCGCCGCCGCCGCAGTGTATCTTGCTTCCGACGAGGCCGCATACATAACCGGCCAGACCATACACGTCAATGGCGGAATGCTAAGGGTGTAGTTATGACTGAGGTCTATATGATTTTAGGCCTTGTCGCCGGATACCTTATCGGCTCGATTCCGTTCGGGTTGGTTTTCGGGCGGCTTGCAAACTTTGGAGACATTCGCAAAATCGGAAGCGGCACGGTCGGAGCCACTAACGCCCTGCGTATGGGCGGGTTCAAGTTCGCGCTTCTTGTCTTCGTATTCGATTTTTTGAAGGCGTTTATCCCGGCGTATTTCTTTGGGTTATGGGCAGGTGTCGCGGCGGTCGTGGGACACGACTATTCGATTTACCTTGGGTGCAGGCAAAGCGGCAAAGGCTTTGCGGCAAGCGGCGGCGTGCTGTTCGCGATTTCCCCGATGGCATTGGCAATATGTTTTGCAATTTGGGTAGCGATTGCGCTTTCGACCGGATATTCGTCGTTGGCTGCGATAGTGCTTTTGGTAATAGCGCCCATGTTGTTCGGATTTACGATTTCGAACACCGCCGGATGGGTGCTTGTTTCATTGGCAGTTTTAGGATTTTGGGTGTATCGCAATAACATTAGACGGCTACTTGCCGGAACGGAACCGAAAATACAGTGGCGGAAAAAATAGCTTCTTTTTCACGTGTCGTGCCGGGTGCGAAAGCAGGCGTAATAATCGTTCACGGAATCGCCGAGCACAAGGGGCGCTATCTTGATTTTATCAATCGGTTGGAGGCAGTAGGAATTAGTGTCTTTGCGCCGGATTTGCGCGGGCATGGAGAATCCTTCGGCGCACGAGGGGACGTGGAAAAATTTCAAGATTACCTTGATGATTTGGATACGTTCGTGCGGCGTGTGCGCGCGGGAAATCCTGAATTAAAACTCGCGCTTTTCGGGCATTCGATGGGCGGGCTTATCGCTGCGGTTTATGCGGGGACGGAGTCGACAATCGACGCGCTTGTCCTTTCAAGTCCGGCGGTCGAGCGGCGGTGGTATCTGGCGATTTTGAAATTGTTGCCGACGTGGATTTTGCGGCGGGTGAAAATCAAAAAATACTGGTCGGAGAGTAAGGCTATGATGAATGCGGCCCAAACAGACCCGCTTGGCGTAATGCACTTTACACTTCGCTTGATACGGGAATCGTTCGTGGTCGGAGTGGCGCGGGCGGCGGCCACGATGAAAAATATCCGCGTGCCGGTGCTTGTCGTCGGCGGAGTGGGCGATGCGATGACACATGATCTTGACGGCGTGCTTGCGACGGTTTCGAGCGCGGATAAAACTTTGCGGATTTACGAGAGGGCCATTCACCGGGTGGTGCAGAACGCCGCAGCGGACGAGGCTATACCCGATATAATCGCGTGGGTGAATAGTAAAACAAGCGACGCCGAGCAGGGCGGCTAGCGTGTTATACACGCGCCCCTGCGTGGGGGCGGCGGAGCGCGTGTAGCTCGCAAGCGAGCTAGAGAAGGAATATACTTGCTTTCGCCGGAGAGCGGCTATACCCTATCGTCAAGGAGAAACCATGGACATATTCCTTTGTATAAACGAAAAGTATGTGAAGTTCGCGCTTATCACCATAGTGTCGGTGATGGAAAACCACAGGCGCGGGCGCGTCGCGTTCCACGTGATAGGAGCGGACATCACGGCCGAATCAAAACGCAAATTCGCCAAACTCAAAAAGGCCTATAAAAACCTTGCCATAGATTTCGCCGTTCCCGATTTGAAAAACTTCGCAGGGTTCAAGAACGACGATCCGAACCTTGGCCTTGAAACCTATATCCGATTTTTGATCCCCGACCTTTATCCAAAAATCGACAAGGGGCTTTATATCGACGTGGATTTGATTGCCACGAAGAACCTTGCGCCGCTTTGGAACACAAATATCACACGCCATCTTGGCGCCGGAGTGCGCGCGCCGCGGATCGACGCAAATATCGCGCACAAGGCCAACCTTGGCATAGCGCCGAAATCGCTTTATATCAACGCCGGCGTCATGCTTATGAACCTTAAAAAAATACGCGCCGAGGGCGTGAAGGAAAAGCTTTTCGACGCGGCGCTTCGCTATAAAAAGGTCATAAAAAATCCCTCGCAGGATCCGACAAACGTGGTGTTCGAGGGGCGACTTGTCGAGCTTGCGGGAAAATACAACTTCACCAACGTGCATCGTCAGAAGGCCTCGCGCAGGGAAATCAACGACGCGGCAGTATATCACTACACCGGCGCCAAAAAACCGTGGAACCATTCGTTTGCGTGGCTGCACAAGCTCAACATCCCCGGAATCAGGAAGCCGGAATACTACCTATGGCACAAATACAACCGCATAAACGAGCGTATACAGGCGGAATAGTTTCGGGGAAGATGGTGGCCTGGGCCGGAATCGAACCAGCGACACAATGATTTTCAGTCATTTGCTCTACCAACTGAGCTACCAGGCCATCGTTCGCGCAATTCTACACTCGTCATACTGAAAAAGCAAGCATAATTCGGCAACAATCAATGTCGACCATATTGATACTAGGACTAATTTAATACTTGATTATCCGGCGAACCCGCGTTATAATTTTAGGCGGAGAGGCAAGATGACCGAAATTATCAAAAAGAATTCGCTTAGGATGTCGCAGAAGATATTCGCGGCCTTTGCCGCAATTTTCGCCCTATTCTCAAGCGAAAGCGCAGACGCCCAGACAATGCGCGCCGAAGAAGTCCGCATCAGGATCGAAGCGCTTAGGATACGTCTTGTCGCATCGGGCAAAAGCACGGCAGAAATAAACAATATACGCCGCGAAGTCAACCAGCTCTATAAATCAATTTCCAACCAGAAAGAGCTTGCGGATGAAGTTCGCGCCGTGTGCGCCGCGCATCCGACCTATTGCTATATAGGCTAGTCCATGTTTTTCACACCCAAGATTTCGGTTATAGTGCCATGCTATAACGCGGCGAAGACTATCGAGAAATGCGCCCGGTCCGTGTTGGTGCAGGATTATGAAAACCTAGAACTGATCCTTATCGACGACAAGTCGCGCGACAAGACGCCGGATATTATCCGCAAAATCGCGGCGGGCGATGCGCGCGTGCGGCCCATATTCATGAGCGTCAACGGCGGTGCAGCGGCGGCGCGAAACGCCGGGCTTGATTATGCCCGCGGAAAATACATCATGTTCTGCGATGCGGACGATTACTGGCTTAGGGGCATGGCGTCAAGAATGGTGGGGGAAATCCGTAGGTGGCGCGTGGATTTGGCGCAATGCGGTGTGAAGCTTTTGAATGCGGGCGCAGGCGTGCGGCGGGTCGAGAAGGAGCAGATGGCTTTCGTCAGCCACGGCAACGGAGTAGTCGATCTGGACGAGAAGGCGTATGCCAACATCAACTCGGTGCTTTATAACAAAATATTCCGGCGGCGGTTGATCGAGAAATATCGGCTTCGCATGCCGTTGCAGACCACAAGCGAGGACTTCGCGTTCTCGCTTGCATACGCCACGCTATGCCGGCGCGTGTCGTTCGTGAAGGCCGCGATTATGGCGCATCTTTTCCAACGCGGCTCGTTGATGGATTTGCGTGAGGCGCCAGACAAGCTTTTGGATATCCTTTCGGCGGTAAGCTTTGCGCTTGAGTTCGCGCGACGGTGGCGTTTGCGGCGGTGGGAGCGATACCTTGACAGCTTGTTCACGCACTACGCACTTTTGAATTTGGAAGGTTTCGAGAAAGAGCTTGACCGGAAGACGCGGGGACGGAAGAAGGCCAAACGGAAACCCCGTAAGAGATTTACCCCCCCCCATGGCTAGAAACGGCAGCTAGGCTTCGTTTGAGGCGGATCAAGCATTGGATTTTGTCGCGCGCGATGAGGTAGCATTGGCGGGTGTGGAGCCGGACAATCCATTCAAGCCTAAACCCAAATCCCCTCCGGTGGACGGCTCGAGGCAACGAGAGCGAGGTTCCATCGTAGGGGGATTTGTAGCTAAGCGGCTATGCCGCGTCAGCCTCCCCACGCCGCGCGCCCCCGTCATTACCCGGCTTGCGTCATTCCTCCCGAAGCCCCCTCCCTGTCCTTCGAAGCTTTAGCGAAGAATGGAGATTGGCGAAGGGGTAAGG
>WQWV01000031.1 GCA_009785175.1 Alphaproteobacteria bacterium | reverse complement strand
TTGACCATGGCGATCTGTTGCGGAATAAAATCCGTGGCGCGCGTGAATTCAAGCGGGGGAATGATGTTAAGGTCGGCGACGTCGCGCATGAACTGGTCGGTGTAAAATTTCGCAACGTCCCATGCGGACTTGCCTTCGCGGGCGGCGCCCTTCTCCATCTTGTCCTGACCATAATCGCCGTCGTCGGTAAGGTGGCCGACGTCGGTAAGGTTCATGATATGCCGGACGTTTATGCCGTTCGCCGTCAGCACGCGCTTGATGACGTCCGCGCTCATATAGGTGCGGAGATTTCCGATATGCGCGAAGTGATAGACCGTCGGGCCACAGGAATAAAACGTGGCGATATTCGGCTCGCGCGTTTTGAGTTCCTCGAGTTTGCGGGTCAGTGTATTATACAGCTTCAGCAGCATCGTTTTTTACTCCTTCGGAGTATTATAAACGTTCGTGCGGTGTGGCGCAAGGGGTATTATCGGAATAATATTGGTCAAAAATGGACTTTTTTATGAAAAAAGACTTGAAATTTGGCTGAAAAGTTCCTACTATTGTTCCGTATACACTATAAAAGGAGTATAAAATGCAATTCCTTACTGTAAAAAGTATGGCCGAGAAATGGGGTATAACCGAGCGTCGCATCGTGTCCCTTTTGCGTGCGAACCGCATTCCCGGTGCGGTCAAGAACGGCATGAGCTGGCAAATTCCGGCGGACGCGGTGAAGCCATACGACAAGCGTGCGCGATATTCAAAATACGAGAAGAAGGCGCGGCGCGTCGTAATCGCCGGAATCGACTCCGGCATTGGCCAGGCGCTTGCAAAAATTTTGACCGAACACGGGTTCGACATCATCGGGCTGTATCAGAAGAAGTCGGTGGGGGGGGGGAATCTCATGACCACCATTCGTGAAAATATCGACGTCAAAAATTTCGGGCCGAATGTCCAACTTATAGAGGTCGACTATTTCGACCGCGCATCTTTGCTTGCCGCATGCGATTCAATACAGGGGCATCTTGACGGCTTCGTGTTCCTTGAAATATTTTTCAATCTCGAGGACACGCTTTTCTTCAACTACGACGAGTTCGAGCGGTCGTTCGAGGGCAACGTCTTCGCCATGAATTTACTTGTGCGCGAGTTGGTGAAGAAAATGAACTACAGCTCCTCAATCGTAATACAAAACTCGGTCGAGGCGTTCCGCGGTTCCTTCGGCGCGTCCGCTTATGCCGCCACGCAGGCCGCGAAAGACAACCTTGTCAAAACTTACGCAAACGTATTTTCCGAGCTTTACGGAGTGCGCGTGAACTCGCTTGCCGCCGGCTGGATCGGCGGAGTTATGGAAACGAACGAGGCATTCAACAAAATCAAGCAGGGCATACCGATGAAGCGCCTTGGAATCCCAGAGGAAATCGCGGACGACATCTTCCTTTTGCTTACCCGCCACAAATACATGACCGGCACGAATTTGGTGTCCGACGGAGGCTATCTATCGTTCGACGCCGAAGCGCATTCCGAGGATATGGATTCCGGCAAGTTCTATGTCTGGCTTCATAAATTCATCACTGGCACCAAGGTCGGCGACACAATATGGGCCACCAGCACCATGATGGACAACGAGTGGACCGACAGCGCGATGGAGCGGCAATTCAAGCAGGACAACCTCGACGCCGTGCAACGCGGAGTGAAGCTTAAACGCATATTCCTTTTCCCGAAAAAGTACATCAAGAAGTTCCGCAGCAATCCGAACATCACGACCTATTCCACCAACAACAAGGTCGAAGCGATGTGGGTGGATTCGGACGAAGTGCGCGCGCACGCGCCGGAGCTGCTTGACGTTTTGGGCGACGGATGGATTGGAATCAACGAGGACGTGTTGCTGGTCGATTTGCCCGCGGGTAAAAACGGCGAATCGCGCGGCTATGCGACCATGAATAAAAAAGAGATCCTGGCCGCCAAAAAAGCCTTCAACGGTTTCAAGAAATTCGCCAAACCCCTCAAGGGCGCATGGGGGGGGGTAGAATAGAGCGCCGTTTCGTAAAGACGGAGCTTACCTATTTATTGCATAATGGAAAGATGCGCACGGTTTGGGTTGAGGGGTAGAGCTTATAATTATTAAACCCAAATCTATTCCAGTGGACAGCTGGACGAGGCAACGCCGAAGTGCCAGCAAGGTTCCGCTGGGATAGATTTATAGCTACGCGTTTACGCGCTCCCCCCCCCCTTTAATAACTATGGCTTAATTTACCTCAAAAAGCCAAGAGCAGTTGGCTTTTGTGAGGCGACGCGAGTGTATGCACACTCGCGAAAACAAAAAAAAAGGCCCCGTGCGGAGCCCCTTGATTCGAGAGTAGAGACTAGCGTTTGCCGCCGACCACTATCTTGATTTTAGTTTTGGGCGCAGCTGCCTTGACGGTAGATACCTTGCCGGCGGAAATCGGGATAATCTTTGCGCCGACAGCCTTAGCGGGCGCGGCCTTCTTCACAACAACGGTTTTTTTGGCCATAGGGACGGAGGCCTTCTTGACCGCAACAAGCGCTTTCTTGACCGCAACCTTTTTCGCGACCTTCTTCTTGGCTACTTTTTTCTTGGCCGGGGCCTTGGGCGCGATAACCTTGGCAACTGATTTTTTCGCAACTTTTTTTGCCGCCTTCTTCTTGGCAACTTTCTTAACAGCGGCCTTCTTGGCAATCTTGTTTTCCTTGCGTATTACGATCGGGAGCGAGGAGAGCTCGTAGAGCCTCAACGCCTCGTCCCAGATGTCCGTATCCTGGCCCACGGGGCAACCGCGGTTTAGCCAGATGTAATAGGCAGCTGTTTGAACGTGTTCTTTTTTGTTGGTCATGGTTTTCCTCTCCTTGTTAATTCTCAGGGTCATTATAGAACCACCAAAAAAATATGCAACAAGTTTTTCAAAAAAATGAAGTTGATTCTTGAGCTGGACGTGCTATAATCAAGGGAAACGGCCATTCTATAGGAGTATTTTCAAATGGAGCTTAAGGATAAAAAAGACTTTCTCGACAATCTTACCCGCTCGCGCCCCGCGTTCGCAGCAGGCACCGGAAGATCGCACAACGTCATGCCCAAAGCCGACGGGCGCCAGCTTGTCGTCGGGAAGAATATCAAACTCAACGGCGCAATCGACGTTTGCGAATCGCTTGTGGTCGAAGGAACGTTAGAAGCGAATCTTAGCGGCGCGCGATTCCTTGATATCGTAAACGGCGGAGTGTTCACCGGCAATGCCGAGGTCGAGGAGGCGCACATCAGCGGGCTTTTCGACGGAAACCTTACCGTCAACGGAGTGCTTTACGTTTATGGCACCGGAGAAGTGCGCGGCAAGGTCAACTATGCCAACTTGGTCGTCGAACGCGGCGGGGTGTTGCGCGGAACCGTCAAGAATATAGAGAAGAAGGCCGCGGCCGTTTCCGCTGGCGAGTAGTTTTCGCTTTACACTTTCTAAAAATCGGGTATTCTTGCCCACGGTGTGCGGTTGTGGCGAAACGGTAGACGCGCTGTGTTCAGATCGCAGTTCCGAGAGGAGTGGAAGTTCAAGTCTTCTCAACCGCACCATTTTTCCTTTTGGCCTATTTTGAGGTGAAAAGGTCAGCATTTCCTAGCCTTCTGCGAGTTCGATAGTAAGCTGTTCGGAAAAGGCAATTTTTAACCTACTTGCGAACCCGTGCAAGCATTTCCAAACCTTTCGGAGCTTTTGGCTCAGTCCGAGTGTTTTCGCTGTATTTATCGAAATCGCCTGTTATAATTATGAAAAACAGGAGCTTGAAATGAAAAAATCAAAAGCAAAAGATTGGTTGAAAGTTTACTTAGGTATCTCCGTATTCTTAATATTTATTAGTATTTTGTCTGTAAATTTCATAAAACAATATCATATACGAGCCGGAGAGCAACATGACGCAAAATGCTATCAGGCATATATGAAAAATGAAAGAGTAAGAGGTTGTGGTATTTTAAGCTTGGCTGAGGTGGCACGAAATTCCTCAAAAGTTGATTATTTTATGGAATATTTTTGGTGGTTATTGATTGTGATACCGCTTGGTTCTGCCCCAGTAATATGGAAATATGTAAAAGAGAATCCGGGCAAATTCAGAAGTCGAGGTGGCAACAGACAGTCCGGTAATTATATAACAGACCCAAATGATAGGTTTAACTAATGCCAGAGATGTATGTGGTAAAAGATTTATCTGAATACAAGAAGAAGTATCCTGAATTAGCTTATGACGTTTGGGACTTTTTCGTAAATCATCAAGACATAAAGAGTTCTTATAGCAAATATATTCCTATGAATCCCGATTTGGGGTTAAAATGCGCGGAAGACTTTTCTAATCATTATAAGAGCAAGTATAAAGCTATTGGCATTCCAAAGGGCATGCATTACCTTATACAACCTGAAGATATAGCAAAAATATGTAGGATTCTTTACGATAAAAATTTTTTGCAAAAATACGAATTCGGTATTTTTAATAATCGAAATGACGTCCTCACATTTTGGGGTAATCCTGTTGGTTTTGGCAAACGTGGTCAAAACATTCCTAAACGAGTTTTAATTAGACACCTTAACAATGTCGTATATGGGAGCTTTTTGGGAAATATTTTGTGTTGGTTGAAAAATGAGTTCAAAAGTAAAATATTTTGGACAATGTTAATTTTGCTATTATCCTATTTTGGATACCACAAATTAGTAGAGTGGCTTCAGGTAGGCTAAATAACCTCAGCCACTAATAACCCAAGTTAGCAGGCCAGGAAGTTCTGCTTGAAAAGGTCTATTTTCTCGACTAAACTCTCAAAAGCAGCAGGTTCACTGGTTCGAAAGTTGCCTAGTGAGCCGCACCAAGAAAAATAATTTGGAACGGGACGTCGAAGTTAACTCGCGAGCTCGCTAGCCTTCTCGCTAACAACGCTCGTCGGCAAGCTGTGCTTGCGCTCGGTTTCTTCTTGGGCGCACCAAGAAGAATCTCTGTCCGAGAAGCTACTGAAACAAAGGGAATGTCAACATGATACCTAAACAGATAATGGCAATTATTGGATTTGCCGGCATAATCGTTCACGAGTGGGCGCATAAATTTTTCTGCAACCGTTTTGGCGTAGAAGTTTTCAAGATCAAATATTGGAGCATGAACGGCGGATATGTAAACCATGCGCCAATACAAAATCAAAGGGCGGCTATATTTATCGCCTTTGCTCCTCTTATAGTCAATACATTAGTCGCGATGGCTTTCGGCGTCGGAATCGCAATTATAAGACTCCTGGAGTTTTATAATTACAATCCAGACTGGTTGAGCCATGTCAATATAGCATTCTGGTATTTCGGCATTACAATAGGAGCCCACGCCTTTCCGTCCGAAGAGGATACAAAGGGAGCGTCCGATTACACAAAGCTTATAAAATTACGCATAGTCCACTTTATTTTTATCGTCCTTAATAAACTGCGTTT
The DNA here is from genome assembly GCA_009785175.1 of Alphaproteobacteria bacterium. Lineage (GTDB taxonomy): Bacteria > Pseudomonadota > Alphaproteobacteria > Rs-D84 > CACZYB01 > WQWV01. The sequence continues at coordinate 7,335 of WQWV01000031.1, read as the reverse complement.
TTTCTGGGTGGATTATTTATACGCGCTTTTAATCATTTCAATTCCGACAATCGTTCTTACAAACGCAGCTCCTGATATAAAAGCGCACGGGCGGGCCAATGCCATTGTCAAAGAGGTCATGGAATTCAAAAAATCAATAGAAAGCGACAAGTCCTTAAAACTAAACGACGGCGAAGTGTTGAACGCCCATTGGCAAAGAATCAATAAAAAAACGAATATCTCAAATGATATAACAAATCCATTCGGAGGGACTTATTCGGCAACCGTTTTCAACATAGATGCCCAACAAAAAAACGAAGAATACAAAGAGATTACCGTTGTCATCATAACTACGGATAAAGTTTCGGAAGACGTGTGCAAAAAAATATTAACGAAAGAAGTCGAGGGAATGAATGGAATCGAAGACCGTCGGCCAAAACTTGTTCAAACAGAGGAAGAGGTCGAGACGGACACGCCCCCTATATGCAAAGATGATAATATGATAATTTTTGCATTTAACCTGGGGCGGCAGGCCTAAAACCTATACGTTCCCAAGATCTCGATCCTATGCGAATCATACGTCCTCATCGGGATATTGCTATCGCGTTTAAGATAGGAATACCTTAGACTCGGATAAATACCAAGCCAGTTCGACTCGTTCGAAATAACGCTTGCCGAAAAAGTGTTTATCGTATCGCGCCGCCTCATATAGCATTCGTAGACCAGAGAACTTATTTCCACGCATTGCTCGAACTGCTCGTCCGATTGGCCGTAGGGAAGAACCATATAATTGTGCTTGGCGTCAAAGAACATTTCCGTTTGCGCCACGCTTAGCGCAAATCCAAACTTAGAACGTGTTTCGATAAAGTAATCAAGGCCGTAGGTGAACGAATCGCTTGAGTTCCAACCGGTCCTTAGATCGTCGCGGGAGTATCCAAATTCCGCGCCGACGAAACTCCTTTGGTTAATCATATAACGCGGGCGAACGTATGTAGCATAGCTCCAGCCGCCATAAGTAGCGTTCAGCCAGTAGTCGTCATACTCGGCCTTGGTGGCGGACACGCCTGTCATCAAAAACCACTGTTTCGCAACGTCCGCGGAATAATCGGCGCGAAGGCCCGTGTTGGTCAGCAACGCCTCGCCACCGATCCAACGGCGCGAAATCGTCGGCTGAACCGATAGCTCGGATCCCTTGAAAATAAAGCGCGGACCGGTGGCAAAGAAAAGTATATAATCGTTGAATTTCGATTGCTCGTAGGCCGTGCCCTGAAACTGAACCGTAGTGCGAAGGCCGAACGTGTCCGTGAACCGAAGATAGTGATTAAAGCCGGTGTTGATGCGCGTGCCGACGCCGGTTTGGCGCTTCTCGCATTGCATCGGACCGAATATCGTCATGATGCAATCGTAGTTGTCGCCCGGAGTAGCATTCAGGTTAGAATCCGGCACAAGGCCGAAACCGAAGTGCGCGTTCCAATTTCGGTTCTTGCGGGCAAGCGCTATCATATCCTCGACCTGTTTCGCGACTTCGGGAGGAAGGTCGCGGTCGCCCAAGGCCATCCTGAAATTCTCGGCCGCAAGATCGAACTCGCGGTTCATGAAATATGCCTTGCCAAGTTCGAGCCGCGCACGCGTCGCCATCGGATCCTCGGCCAAAACCATTATGAAAAACTTTATCGCCCAGCGCGGATCGTTTTGACTTATAAACGACATGCCGATCATGAACAGAGCCTCGCGACGCACCTCTGCGTTCGAGGATTCCGCAAGATGATTCAATATGACGCGAGCGTTCCGATAATCCTCGGCCGCAAGCATGCGGGAGGCAAGCGCCAAGCCCGATTCCTCGGTAATTTCGATAGTCGGCTTCTCCGGGTTGTCGGTCTTGACCGTGATGGTGGAGGCGTGCGCGAAAAGTGGTAAAAACAAAAGAAGTAGTAGTTTTATCATTTCCTTAATCCGCGTAATAAACTTCGCCAGAAGAGATACGACACCACGCCGCATAGAGCATCGGCCGCGACAAGCGCGTAGGATATCCCATCAATACCGAAATAGCTAGGCAATATTATCAAAAGCGGCGTTAGGAAAACCACCTGCTGGCTTAGATTCAAAACTGTGGCGGCAACGTTGCGGCCGGTCGAGCCAAGGCCTATCTTGGTCGTGTATATCAATGCATACAGCGGCCTTAGAAGCGCGAATATGAAAAGCATGCGCGAAGCATAAGCCGCGGCATCGGGATACGTGCCGGCGTCGATGAAAAGCCCTATGATTTCGCGCGGCCAAATCAACATGACTGCGGTACATATAATGCTCCAAACCAACGATGCGTTCATCGCAAGCCGCATGACTGCTATCACCCGATCGTTATTTTTCGCACCGAAGTTATAGCCGACTATCGGCTTCATCCCCTGTTGCGTTATACCAAGCATCGGCATGCCCACGAACATTATCAATATGTTTACGATAGAGAAAGCCGAAATAGCAGCGTCGCCGCCATACCTTGCGCTCATGACGTTGATAAGGTAATTCGTCAGCATGTATGAAAGATGAAGGAGAAGCGCCGGCTGTCCGAACTCCATAATCTTGAGCACGCGCGCGGTAGAGAGACGCATGGCAGAAAGGCGAATCCTGATCGAACGGGTGCGATTAAGGAAATGAGACCAGAGCAGAACCGCGCTTATCACCATGCAAATCGCGGTGCCGATCGCGGCGCCCCTTATGCCCATGCCCAACTTCGCTATTAAAAGCCAATCGAGGAATATGTTGAGGAACATTATGAACATCACTATGGCCATGGATTTCGCCGGAAAGCCGGAGGCTCTTAAAAAACCCTGAAGCGAATTTCCGATGAAATCGAAAAACGCGCCGACGGCGAAAATCCTTATGTATACGCTTGCAAGCGGAAGCACGTTTTCAGAGGCGCCACAGAAACGTAAAATCGGCTCGGCGAACAACCATACCGAAGTGAAGAAGACTACGGCTATGATGCCGGCCATAAAAATGGAGTTGTTAAGGACGCGCTCGGCCTCGGCCTCGGCCTTCTCGCCAAGACGTATAGAAAATACCGCAGCGCCGCCGATGCCGATGAACATGTTCAGCGCCACCATCACAAGCACCAACGGAGTTGCGACACTAAACGCCGCAAGCGCGTCCGCGCCCACATATCGCCCGATAAAATACCTGTCGGCAAGCATATAGCCCATATAGACAAGCATGTTGATCACGCCGGGCGTGGCGTATGTGAATAAAAGCCGCCCTATCGGAGCTGTGCCAAGGGCTTTGGTCGCATCGATGGGCGAAGTCGACATTGCCTATCTCCCCTTGATTTCCATCACAAGCGGCGCGTGGTCGGAGGCCTTGGGCGCTTTGCGGGGCGCCATATCGACGTGGAGGGATTCGGGTTTGACCTTGTCGTTGACCAAGAAGTAGTCGATCAAGAGGCCGTGGTTTTTGTGCACGCTGCCGGCCCTATATGAAAACCATGTGTAATCGTTCGACGCGGGATAAAGCTCGTTATAGGCGTCCCGAAAACCGTGGCTTAGCGCCTCCTCGAAAGCTTTGATAACCTCGGGCCGCATAAGCGCGGTCGGGCGGTATTCGGCGGGGTTATAGGCATACCTATCGAATCTTATCACATTGTAATCGCCGCCCAATATCACCGGCTCGTCGAGTTTGCCAAGGTGTTTCACATGCTCGTTGAAACGCTTATACCATTCGAGCTTGTATTCGAATTTTTCCGTGCCGACGGGGTTGCCGTTCGGGGTATAAACGGTTGCTATGCGCGTGTGGCCGCCGACAAGAGCCTCGATATACCGGGCGTTGGGATCTTCGGGGAACGTGGGCAAATTATACGTTATGTCCTCGAGGCTTTCGCGCGCGAGAATCGCGACGCCGTTATACGACTTCTGCCCAAGCACGGCGCAGTTATAGCCCATCTCGTTAAAAAGGAGCGTGGGGAAGACGTGCGTTTCGCATTTTATTTCCTGGAGCAGCACCACGTCCGGTTTCGTTTCCCTTAGCCAATGCTCGATGTTTTCCCAGTGCGCGCGGACGGAGTTGATGTTTAGCGTTGCGATTTTCACGATAGATTCTCCAGTGCGGACACGGCCGCTTCGGAGCGGGCATGAGCCTGCGAATGCCAACGCCCGTGGGCGAGCGGACGTTGGCCGCCTGCGGCGCGCTGACACATATTACGTAGGTGAATCATAATCCCCTCCCTGCCCTATGCGGCTTCGTCGGGGCCGGAGGGCTTCTTTAGAAAGTCCGTAAGCGATATAATATTACCTGTGTCCGCGGATTTGACGGCAAGTTCCGGCTGATCGTCATGAAGCGCAAGCGCCCCTTCGACCGGCGTGAAATTAAGCTTGAAGTTCACGCTTGGGTCGTTGAATTCCAAAAGCGCGCCGAAAGGAACTATGATATGATAAAGATGATTGTTGAACGACAACGATACTCCGAACTCGTAATCGGAAACCGAAAGATTCGAAAACTCGTGTTGAAGCACAATCGTCAATGCGGACGGATATTGAGCCTTAAGAAAGTCGGGAATGACTACGCCGCGCGCGTCAGTCTTGAACGTGATATAAAAATGATGCTCGTCGGTAAGGCCGGCGTTGGCCACCTGTTTCAACGACTGCTTCACCACGCCCAACAGGGCCTGATCAATCATTCTTGTATAATTTAAGTAGTCTTCCTTCATGCGGCGAATCGTAGCACTTGAATTCACAGAATGCAAGATGTATAATCGCCCTATGACCGATAAAATCTCTTTGCTTGCGAACGCGCGGGTAGCCCTTGTGCAATTCATCTACTCCGCAACTTTCGCCGGTGCGGAGGTCAGCCCGAAAAATTTGCGAACCTTCATGTCGTCGGATTTTATGCGTGAGGCGGCGGGCGAGATGGACATGGGCACTTTCGGATTTCTTAGTCGCGGAATAGTCAAGAATTTGGCCGCGGTCGATGTCGCCGTCAAGGGCGCGCTTGCCAAGGGCGCGACCGACCTGATGACCATGGCGATTTTGCGTGCGGGCGCGTTCGAGATTTTGTTTGCCGGCGGAAAAACTCCTCGTTCCGTTTTGGTGTCCGAATACACCAATATCGCAAGCGGATTCTTGCCCAAGAACCGAATCGGCCTTGTCAATGCGGCGCTTGCTAAATTAACAGAAACAAAGGAATAGAAGATGAAGAAATATGATGTTTACGAAAGATCTCTTGCTGCCTCGAGCGCGACAATAGTCGCAGGCGAGCTTGTGGAAAAAATAAGACGGGGCGGGGTAGTTCGCAAAGGTGCTATCGAATCAGAAATTAAAAAAGCCTATGATAGTTTTGTGAATCCAAAAACCGCGCCGCTTGTCCATTTCGCATGTGTGGAGCAGCCGAAAGACAAAGTGAAAATCCACTTCGACCTGTTTCTTAAAATACTTAAATTGGCGGTTAAGGAAAAAATCAAGGATTGGAACAATGAATGTTCGCACCCACGTAGCTGGCTTAGGGAACAGGAAATTTCCGAGGTGCAGGCCATAGACACCGAGCTTGCCATCGACATCATGAGGGCAAACGCGGTGGCCAAGAGCGCGAAGAAAGCTAGACAGAAATAACAATGAACCTTCTCGAAATAAACAACCGCATCGCCGACAGAAGCGGTGTCTTTTACTGGCAGACGGATCGCCGAATTTCCGTAGCCGAAGCCGCCGAAATATGGAAGGACAAGCATCGCGGCATAAACTCGGACGACATAATCCGCGTGGCGAATGAAACTATGTCCGACAAAATCGTATCCATCGCGCCGGTGGATCCCGGACATCAAAACAACGAGGGCTCGGTCAATTCCGTGCGCGACGCCGTGTTGGAATCCGGGCGTTCCGTCATAATCCGCATTCACCCCAAGGGCGTAAGGAACGGATACTTCTATACCGAAAGCCTTGCCGCAAAACGCGTGCGCGAATCCGGGTTGCCCGCGTATGAAACTTTGATTGTCCACGAATCGACCGGCGAGGACGACTCGTCGTTTCAAGTAATCGAGAAACTGCCGGGTTTGACCGTATCGGGCTGGCTTAAACAAAATCCGGCGGACGAGGCGGTGTTGGTGCATGCCGTCGGCGCGACGCTTGCCAACATTCACAAAATCAAGTGCGACGGTTTCGGGCCGTTCGATAATGAGCGGGCGAAGGCGGGCGAGCTTGTCGGCCTGAATGCAACGTTCGCGGATTCCGTGCGCGTTGCGCTTGATTCCAATTTTTCCGAGCTTTTGAGGTATGGAATATTGACCCCGGCGCAGGTGGACGACCTTCGTCGACTATTCGATAAAGGCAATCCGCTTTTGCAGAGCGACGAATCGGTTTTGGTGCACAACGATTTGGCGGACTGGAACTGTATGACCGACAACGGCAAACGCATTTCCGGCATCATAGATTTCGACGAATGCGTGGCCGGGAATCCGGTGATGGACATCGCGTGCTGGAGCACTTTTTTCGAACCGGAGCGGATGGAAAACTTTTTGGCCGGATATTTTTCGGTGGCGCCTAAGATGGAAAATTTCGACGAGCTGTTCGAGCTTTTGCGTTTGCGCTATACCATTTCCAAAATGACTTTGCGTGCGAACAGATACGAATACATGCCGACGGATTTCACAAAAAGCAGAATCGAGGCGGGGAAAAAGCACCTTGCCGTTTCGTTTGCGCATTTCAAAATAAGAGGTTAAGATTCAATCCGTTTCAAATACTCTGTGAAATCCCAATCGTCGTGGCTTGAATTCGGAAGGACCAAATGATTTACCCTTAGTCCAAGTTTTTGAACATCCTTATACGTCGCGCGGAGAGCCGCGTTCACGACCTCGTCGTTAGCGGCCTCAAGCCAATCTATAGGGGGGGGGAAATTTGTCAGGATTTCGTAAGGCGGGAGATTCTCATACATGCTGGCGCCGAAAGTTATCACCTTTGTCGCGCCGTGTTTAAGCGCCATGCGAATCGCCATGTCGCCAGCCTGAGAATGGCCGAGCCAGATTATATCCCTGCCGCGGATTTTCGCCAACTCCGATTCAAGGTGCCCGACGGAGGCGTTGAATTCTTTGAGAGCCTCAGCCCGCGGCTGCTTGCGCGCGTTGTGCCAGCGGAATCCCTCGCGATGCGGGTGGGGCGCGGTTATCGAAACAAGTTCGGCGTTGTGCGCCGCGGCGATCCGAACTATGTTATCATATTGAACATCGGACGGTTTTTTGCCCTTGCCGTGGAGGAAAATCATGATGGGTTTAGTTGTATTAATCAAAAGTTATTCTCCTCGCCCCGCTCGTCAAAAATACTTTTGATTAGAGAAAGCTTTGTCTTTGCTACGCTTATAAAATGCCGCTTCGCAAAGACTAGTTTA
>WQWV01000030.1 GCA_009785175.1 Alphaproteobacteria bacterium | reverse complement strand
GTCATTCCGGCCCCGAGCCGGAATCCACTCTTCTTAATATACTAACTGGATACCGGGTCGAGCCCGGTATGACGATGGAATGAAAAAATCCCCGGCGCGAACCGGGGAATATTTATAAGGAGTGAACTATTAGAATCCCGTCCACGAGAGCCGTCTGGCGCCGCCCTCTTGCACAAGGAAGGTCGAGCTGCCGCCGGCTGCATCGGGGTTGCCGATATAGCAGTTGCCGGTCATGATGCCGGTTCCGGCTTGCGGTATAAGATGCTTGCCGAAGGCGAGCTGGGTTCCGACGTTAAGGCCGGCGGCGATCGTGCTCTGGATGTTTGCCGAACGCTGCGCCTGTAGTCCCGCCTCTCGCGCTTCGTGCTCCATTATACGCGCCTGGTTGATATTATATGCCGTTTCCGTGCGCTGGGCCTCGAATATTACCTTTTGGTCGGCTTGTGTCGCTTCCTTGATTGTGCCAGAGAGGTATTGGAAGTCGCCCACCATAGCGATCGCCGTGCCGATGGGGCTGGTGCCGCCGGCTGCGGCGTTGCGTTTGAAGCCAACGGCCTGAAGATCGGGTTCGGTGATAGCGCTGAACACGTTATACGAAACGTTCATCCAGCAGACTTCGTGGACTGGGATACCTGTGCCGGACGGAGTGTTCGGGCAGACCTGGGCGGTCATGGCTCCTCCCTGTCGGTTCCTTAGGTTTTCACAGCCGGTGGCCGAGCCGGTCGCGCGCATGGCGGCGCGGACCGAAGCGACGTTGGTCGGGTCTACATTCGCGCCCCTTGATACACAGACCTGGCCGGTGAAGAGTGCCTGGTATCCGCCGGGAGTTGTAGCGGTAGCCGAAGCTGCGGTGGCCGAGCCGACCTTGACGAACACGTTGCCCTTTAGCACGCAGGTGGTCCGCGCCGATTCCCTTAGGCATTCCCAGCCGCCCGCGGTGTGCGGAGCGCATTGGCCAGAGAATACACGCTGGGTTGTGTTGAGGCGGTTCCATTCCGAAACGGCCCTAGAGCGGTCGACTTCGGTCTGTTGATCGCCCCAAGTGCCTCTTGTCGTGATGAACTTGGATATAATCTCGGTGCTTCCGGGAGGGCAGGTGTCCTGGGTCGTCGAAACAGGCTCGGTGCGGGTCGCCGATACGGCCTGCATGCCCTGTTGCAATACTTGCGCTTGCGCCTGCATGCCGACAAGGTTATAGAGTTGGACGTTTTGGCGTGCCTGTGCCACGCCGATGTTGTCAATCAAGCTGAAGCGGCGGGTAAGTTCGTTTTCCGTTTCGCGGATCGCTTGTTCCGACGAATTGGGCAAGAAGATGCGACAGCGGATAGTGCTTGGGTTAGAGGCGGCCTCGAAGCTAAGCAAGCTCGAATCGTCGCAGGATTTCATAGCCGCGGTCGTGGTGAACATGCGCGCGTTGCAGGTATTCCTGTTCTCGCCGGCGGGGCCGCAGGGGGCGCGGCGCTTGTTGTCCTTGGCCTTTTTAGTTTTGGCTTCGTCGCAATAGCAGGTGCAGGTAAGGCGGCCCATCGCGAAGTCGCATACCGCGCCGCCGAAGTCCTGGTTCATACGGCTTAGATCTATAGAGGTGGTGATAATCTGGACACCGCTTGTCAGGGCGCCGACGCCCTGGTTGATCATTTCGATTTTTTGCTGCGTTTTCATCGCCTCGATCTCGGCGGAGTCTTTGAGTTTATACTCGAGTTCGGAGGGCATGAAACCGAAGAGGTTCGGGAGGCATTGCACGTTCGCGCCGACGCTGAAGCTCTGTCTGCGGGCGGGTATCGGCGTCTGATCGCGCGCGTCGCTTGGCCGCACCGGTTTGAAGAACACGTCTATGCGGCAGGCGTCGTTTTGAATCGAGCCGCCGATGTTTTCACAGCGCGAGGTCCTTATGTCGTTCACGCGGTTCGCTACGTTCGTGCGGATCGCGGTTTTCTCGCGGTTATCGGCTGCTTGGTTCAAAAGCATATTGCAGGTGGAATCCATCGTGATCTTAGAATGCACCTCGGTCGCGCCGCCGAAGCAGTTCGAATACTCGACATCACCGCGGCAGACGCTTGCGATACATGTGAACACTTCGTCGGTTAAGGCCTCGATACGGGTAATAGAATCCATGGTTGCGAACGTGGGTGCTGCGGGCGTCGGTATGTTGGCGTAAGGGTTGAATGCGAAGCCGGGATTTACCGCGCCGGTCGTGGCTTTGGCCGTTGTGCCTGTTCCGCGCGCTGGCTGGTTCCTTGATGTCGTAGCGCGACCTTGCGCGGAAGCTTCGAGCGCGAATGCGAACACAGTAAGCAATGCCAGTGATGAGACCCTCATGAAATTCTCCTATTCTCCTTTCTAGGATAGCAGATTTGTGCAGTTTTTGCAAGGGGAAACTTGAGAGCGTAGCCCGACACGCCGAGCTGGGCGGCGGGCGTGATAACGCGCGCGCACTGCGTGGGGGCGGCGTGGCGCGCGTAGCAAGCAAGCTTGCTGAATAACACAGTATACGTTGATTATTTACCTAAAACCTATAGCTCAAACCGATCGACCAGGCGGTATTCCTCCACCGGGCGATGCGGATTTCGTCGGCGAAGAATGTCGGCTCGAGGTTGTCGAATTCGTCGACGAAGTTCAAGGTTTCATCGGCGTTTCTTGCCGTCAGCTGTTCGTATGACAGCCCGGCGAAGATTCCCAACTGCTGGTTGATGCGGTATTTATATTTCGCCTCGAGGAGATAGCCGATCGCCGAGCCGCCGTAGTTCCTAAAGCTCGGGACGCCGTGGATTTCCGGTTGCGCAAATTCGGCGCGGTTGGGCCAGATGGCGTCGGCTGTGTATTTGGGCATAAAGACTTCGGCGTAAAGGTTCAAAGTTTCAACCGGGCTTAGCAAGCGTTCAAGGTTAAGGCCTACGAACGGGCCGGCCCAGGAGGCCTTGTATTGTTGTGAATCGCCGTGGTGGCCAACAAGCTGGCTCATGCCGCCGAAGACGTCGATAAGCGCAGAATCCCTTAGGTTATTATACGGATCGGCCGGGCCTATCTCAGCGTCAAGGCAGAAGAGCAGGTCATCGTATTGGGGATCCACAAATCCTCCCCACCAGCAGAAATCTTCGGCCGGAATGAGGATGCCGTGATATAGCGCCGCGCCCGGAATCTTATAAAGGCTCGGGTCGCTGATGTTGACCTCGTTGCCCCTTATATCGATGGAATAGATTTGGAAATCGCTTGTGTTGAGGTCTATGTCGAGGCAGTCGTCATTCTCGTCGCAGCCGATGAAATAGAAATACGGTGCGGGCGAGAAGTGGTCGGACATCTTCATATCCTGGACCTTCTTCTTGTATCCAACAAGCGGGGTTATGTCGAAGCCTGCCCAGCGCCAGGCGTTCCTTAGACCTATGGAGGCTTGATAACTCTCGAGGTTTGCACGCCCTTTGCCAAGCGACATAAGGTGGAGTTCGTTGAAAACGTCGTCGTCCGATGTGCGCGAGGTTGTGAACGAACCGCTGCCGAACTGGGCATTGAAAACCAGCTGGCGGTGCTTGAGCATGAAGTCCCTAGTAAAACTTATATTCGTGGTGGTCGTCCTTGCCTCGTCCCATCTTAGCACGGATTCCGCGGCGGTGTGGAACATGAAGGAACCCGAACCGAAGGACTGCCATATCTCGAACTCGCCGCCCCTGGTCGTATGATTCACCGAGCCATAGAATGAATTCAGGTCGTTTGCGAAACTTTGGTTCCGGGGTGCCGCGGACATCGTGGGTTGTGTGGTCGGGCGCTGCATTTGCGGCTGCATGATGAACACCGGCTGCTGTTGCGGTGTGGGCTGGATTACTTGAGTTTGCGCCACGGGTTCGGGTCGGCTTGGCAAGCTTTGGAAATAGGGATCGAAGATTTGCGCGTTGGCGGCCTGTGCGAACGCAAGCGCTGCTGCAATAATACCAAGCTTCGATAGGCTTTTTTGCATAAAAATCCTTTTTCTCGCGGTAGTATAACATAAATTTAGATTCTGCGCAAGCTCACTTTTTTGCTTGATTTTTATAATATTGGGTGCTAGTATTTCGCGAGCTTTGGCAGAAAAAGGTTAAACCCTTTGTAATTTCAAAGAGTTAGGCGCTTAGTTTAATGGTAAAACGAGAGTCTCCAAAACTTTTGACGAGGGTTCGATTCCTTCAGCGCCTGCCATTTTAATCGCCCGATCGCGGGCAAAACGAACGGAACGGACTATGTTTAAGAAGATTTTCGACTTTTTCGGATCAGTGAAAGAAGAAGGGCAGAAAGTCGTATGGGCCCGGCGCCAGCAGGTTATCGCCGGCGGCATCATGGTCTTTATCGCCAGCGCCATCATGGCTATGTTCTTTTTATTCGTCGACCAGGGCTTCGTATGGCTGTTCGACCTGGTTTTCAAGGCTTAGGAGTTTGAAATGACTGAAACCGCAAAAATCAAGAATGAAAACGCGCGCTGGTATGTGGCTTATGTCCACTCGGGCTGTGAAAAAGCTGTGCTTGACCGCTTGAACGAAAAAATCAAGAAGCTCAAGCAGGACGCGCTTTTCAACGAAATCCTTATCCCTTCGCACGAGATCACCGAGCTTAAGAACGGCAAAAAAGTCAAGGTGGAAAAGAAGCTTTTCCCCGGCTATATCCTTATCAACATGGTCATGAACAACGATACCTGGCATACCGTCAAGGACATTCCGCTTGTATCCGGTTTCCTTGGCTCGCATTCAAAACCTTCGCCAGTATCGGAGCGTGAGGCGCAGGCGCTTATCCATCGTCTTGACAATTCGGCGGGCGAAGAAACCTTCGTGTCCGACGTATCATACGACGTGGGCGAGGCAGTGCGCGTCAACGAGGGGCCTTTCGCGTCCTTCAACGGCGTCATCGAGCGCGTGGATGCCGAGAAGCAGCGCGTGCTTGTTTCCGTATCGATATTCGGCCGACCGACTCAGGTCGAGCTTAGCTTCTTCCAAGTCGAGAAGATTTAGGAGTTAAGATGAAGAAATCGGGCGCGACATTGCAGAAGAATTTGGGCGAAATGCGTTTGCAGATCGGGATTTTCGGAGCAAGTTCGGTTCTTGCCGACCTTGCCGTTGCGTTCAATGAAAAAGGGGATTTGGAATCCATGCTTAAAGTATCCAAAGTCGCCGCAGAATTGAACAAGTATGCCGCGAAAAAGGCTTCCTCGACAATAAAGAGCGAGGTAAAAAGAGTTTTAAGAGAGAGGGTCGTTTAACCCTAACAAAAAGAGTAAAAAAATGAAAAACTATTATGAACAACAAGCAATGTGGGGCTATTCCAATATGGAGCCCGTCGCAACTATAAAAAACGAGGAGCTTTGGGCCGCCGTTGAAAAAGCCGAGAAGGAATTCGAGGTGCAGGTTGCCGAATGGGAAATCGCCATGGATCTTGAGGCCGCAGGCGAGTTTAACGCCGTTCCGACCGCTGCTCCGGCCATCAAAGCGCAATCGAAAAAGAAAGCCGTCAAGGGCGTGAAGATGCCCAAGCTTGGCATAAAATCGTATGAACTCGACACGAAGCGTGCCGAGCTTAACGCGCTTGAAAAAGAATCCCACGACCTTCAAAAAATGCGCAGGGCCGTCAAGACCTTAAGTGAGCTTGAGGAAGTCGACAGCCTTATCAAGAAAAACAACGACCTTATCAGGGCGAAGCAATTCGAAATAGTCAAGGCGATCGGCAAGGTATTGGACGCCAAACAGCAGGACGACGAGGACAAGAAGTCGATCAAGAAACTTGCGGCGAAGATCATCTCGCTTTACAAACAGCGCGAAGTCGCGAAGACCGCAGAGGAAAAAGAAGACTTCACCGCGCGTATCTGTGGCATGCAGGACATGCTTAGGAAAATGCAAGGCAAGGTCGCCGACGGCAATCGCGTCGCGAAAAAGAAGAAATCCAAGAAGACCAAAGCCGTAGCCCAGGAAAATTGGAATGCTGCGGGTTCGGTAAGGACCATTGCGATCACCAAGCCCGCTCCGGCCAGCTATATAATCACAAGGCGCGACGTCGTCGCACTTCGCCCCGTTGAAAAAGCGGTTCAAACCTATACTACAGAATCCAACCTTGCCGCTATAAACGCGCAGATCGAGGCGAACGACGTTATGAAGGCAGCTTTGGTCAAAGCCGGACTTGTGAAAGAGGCCGCGTAAAAAATTTAACCCGCGGTAGGCTAGCCATAGCCGCTGACCGCGAATTTTAACTAGACTGGATTCCGGGTCGTTGCCCGGAAGGACAGGAAAAAAGAAAGGTAGAAAATGGCAAAAAAAGAAATAGTAAAGTTCGTCAAGCTCCAGATTGCCGCTGGTGCCGCGAACCCTTCGCCGCCCGTGGGTCCCGCCCTCGGTCAAGCCGGTGTCAACATAATGGAGTTCTGCAAGGCCTTCAACGCCAAGACCGCGGACATGGAAAAGGGTTCGCCCGTTCCCGTCATCATCACGGTCTATAAGGACAAGTCGTTCGACTTCGTCGTCAAGCGTGCGCCCGTGTCGTATTCCATCAAGCAGGCTGTCGGTTTGAAATCCGGCGGTGCTACGCCCGGCAAGGCAAAGGCCGGCCAAATCAAAAAATCGCAAATCAAAAAAATCGCAGAAGAAAAAATGCCCGACATGAACTGCTCGACCGTAGAGGCCGCCATGCAAATGGTTGCCGGTCAGGCGCGCTCGATGGGTATCGAAGTGGTGGAGGGCTAACATGGCGTTTGTATCCAAAAGAATGAAGAAAATGGCCGAGGGCCTCGACCTTACCAAAGCTTATACCGTGCGCGATGCGATAGATGTCTTGAAATCGAAATCGACCGTGAAATTCGACGAATCCGTCGACGTCGCGATCGTGCTTGGCATCGACGTTTCCAAATCCGACCAGAATGTGCGCGGCATGGTCGCGCTTCCCAATGGCACCGGCAAGACCGTGCGTGTCGCAGTCTTCGCCAAATCCGAGAAAGCCGCGGACGCCAAAGTCGCCGGCGCCGACATCGTGGGCGACGACGACTTGATCGAAAAAGTGTCCAAGGGATTCCTTGACTTCGATCGCGTAATCGCCACCCCGGACATGATGGCCGCGCTTGGCAAAGTCGCGAAAATCCTTGGCCCCAAAGGTCTTATGCCCAATCCCAAACTTGGCACGGTAAGCACCGACGTCAAGGGTGCGGTTCTTCGCGCGAAAGCCGGCGAAGTCGAGTTCCGCGCCGAAAAGGGCGGTGTAGTTCATGCCGGTATCGGCAAGCTCTCGTTCGGCACAGACAAATTGGCCGAGAACTTCAAGGCGTTGGCTTCGGCCATCGTCAAGGCTAAACCCGCGACGTCGAAGGGAGTCTTCATAAAGAAGGCGGCCATTTCGACCACGCAGGGCGTCGGCATTAAGCTTGAAACAAGCGAGGTCAAATAAAGAACTGGATTCCGGGCTTGACCCGGAATGACAGGCAAAGAGTTTTGCCTAAGACAGCGGGGACGGAAACGTTTAATGGCGAAAGCTACCAGCCGAGGTCCAAAAATGGCAAAAAGAGCGGAGTGGAAACACTCTTAATATTAACAAGTCGACTGGATTCCGGATCAAGCCCGGAATGACAGAAGACAAGAAAGGTTTGAAATGGAACGTTCGCTTAAGAAATCCTGGGTCGAGGGACTTAACGGTGAAATGCTCAAATCCGAATCCGTGGTGGTGGCGCGTTTCGACGCGTTGACGGTCGCTGAATTCGAAGATTTGCGCAAAAAAGCCCGCGAGAAAAATACCCTCGTCAAGGTAACGCAGAACCGTCTTACCAAACTTGCCCTTAGGGGAACCAAGTTCGAAGGGCTCGCCCCTTTGTTCACGGGTTCCACCCTGATTGCCTATTCCGAAGACCCGATTATGTCCCACAAAATCGTATTCGCCTTCGCAAGCGGCAACCAGAAACTTGTCGTCTTGGGCGGCGCATCGGAGGATAAAATCGTCGATGCCGCCGGTGTCAAGGACTTCGCGCTTCTGCCTACACTTGATGAGGCACGTGCGAGGCTCTTGGCGTTGCTTAAGACGCCGATCGGCAACATGGTTCGCGCACTTAACGCCAAGGCAGAAAAAATGCCAGAGGCCGCGTAATAATTTTAACTAATCCGCATTGGCGGAACAAACTAAAAAAGGAATAAAAAAATGGCAGATTTGAACAAAATTTTGGAAGAGCTTGAAACGCTTACCACCAAAGAAATAGTCGAACTCGTTAAAGCGGCCGAAGAGAAGTGGGGCGTTAGCGCCGCCGCTCCTGTCGTCGTTGCGGGCGGCGCGGCCGCCGGTGGCGCCGAGGCCGAGAAAACCGAATTCACCGTAATGCTTACTGCGGCCGGCGGAAACAAGATCGCCGTAATCAAGGAAGTGCGCGAGATCACCGGACTTGGCCTTAAAGAAGCCAAAGACCTTGTCGACGGCGCACCCAAGGCGGTCAAAGAAGGCATAGCCAAAGCAGCCGCCGAAGAGATGAAGGCGAAGCTTGAGGCAGCCGGAGCCTCCGTAGAGTTGAAGTAAACTCGACCATACCTGAAAGTCGGGTTCCAACTGGATTCCGGGTCAAGCCCGGAATGACGGAAAAGGGGCCCGGCTTTTGCGGTATCAGAAGGGGCGGCCCTTCATACATTGTTATTCTACACGGATTACCGACTATGCGGTAATGATAAAAGCAAAAACGCTTTACCCTAAAAAGATGATAAACTTTTAGAGCGAAGTTAAACAAGAAAGGTTTATAATATGTTTAACACTTATAAAAGAATTAGAAAAGATTTCGGAAAAATCAAGGCGCCTATCGAGCTTCCGAACCTTATCGAGATTCAGGAAGAATCGTATAAAAAATTCCTTCAGATGGACGTGCCGTCAGAGAAGCGCGAAGAGGTCGGAATTCAGGCCGTCTTCAAGTCCGTGTTCCCTATTTCCGACTATGCCGGACTTGCCTCCTTGGAGTTCGTCAAATACGAATTCGAAGCCCCGAAGTATGATGTCGAAGAGTGCCTTCGCCGCGGGCTTACATACGCCGCGCCCTTGCGCGTAGTGCTCCGCCTTATCGTCTGGGACATCGACGAATCCACCGGCAAAAAATCCATCAAGGACGTAAAAGAGCAGGAAATATTCATGGGCGAAGTGCCCCTGATGACCGACAAGGGAACGTTGATCTTCAACGGAACCGAGCGCGTGTTCGTTTCGCAGATGCAGCGCAGCCCCGGCGTATTTTTCGGCCACGACGACGGCAAGACCAATTCGTCCGGCAAATATCTTTTCAATGCGAAGGTGATACCCGCTCGCGGTTTCTGGCTTGATTTCGAATTCGATTCCAAGGACGTAGTGTATGTCCGAATCGACAAGCGCCGCAAAATCCCCGCGACATCTTTCCTTGCCGCTTTCTATAACGACGAAACGGACGCGAAGCTTGCGAAGGCCGCAGCGAAGGGCGAATCGACCGAGTCGATCGACCGCGTCGGAATGAGCGCGCGCGACATACTTAAACTTTTCTATACCGAGCAGGCGTTCACCAAGTTCAAGAATGGTTGGAAGGTTGCGTTCGACGCCTCGCTTATCACGCGCGCAATCAAGTTCCCATACGCGCTGGTCAACGCCGATTCCGGCAAGGTCGCGCTTGAGGCAGGACAAAAACTCAATCCCCGTGCGGCAAAGAAACTTGTCGACGACGGCTTGAAGGCCCTCTATCTTACGAACGAAGAAGCGGCGGACAAAGGGCTTTACGTTTCCGACGACATAATCAACATGGACAACGGCGAAGTAATACTCGAGGCCGGAGCCGAGCTGACCGCGGAATCGTTGAAAGCTATCGAGAACGCGAAGATCAAAGAATTCGGCGTGCTTTACATCGACAACCAGACGATCAACGCGCACATGCGAAATACTATCGTGGTCGATAAAAACAAGACCCGCGAAGAGGCTCTGTTCGACATCTATCAGGTCATGCGCCCCGGCGAACCGCCGACAGTCGCGACCGCCGAGAGCATGTTCTTCCGCATGTTCCACGATTCCGAAATGTATGATCTCTCCGAAGTGGGGCGTTTCAAAATGAACCTTCGCCTTGGAATCGATTTCGAGAAAGTTCCCGAATCGACCACGCTCCTTCGCAAAGACGATATTATCCGCACGGTGAAAACCCTTGTAGATTTGCGCGACGGAAAGGGCGAAGTCGACGACATCGACAACCTGTCCAACCGCCGCGTCCGTTCGGTCGGAGAACTCCTTGAGAATCAATACCGCATCGGTATTATCCGTATGGAGCGCGCAGTTCGCGAGAAAATGTCCTCGGTCAACATCGATTCCGCAATGCCGCAGGATCTTATAAACGCCCGTCCCGTGCTTTCGGCGATCAAGGAATTCCTTGGCTCGTCGCAGCTCAGCCAGTTCATGGACCAGAACAATCCCCTTAGCGAAATCACGCACAAGCGCCGTTTGTCCGCGTTGGGCCCCGGTGGTCTTACCCGCGAGCGTGCAGACTTCGAGGTTCGCGACGTTCACGCCACGCACTATGGCCGTATCTGCCCTATCGAAACACCCGAAGGCCAGAACATCGGACTTATCAACTCGCTTGCCACATACGCGGTCATCAACCGCCACGGCTTCTTGGAAACTCCTTATCGTGTAGTCAAGAACGGCAAGGTGTCCGACGAAGTGATTTACCTTTCGGCAATGGGCGAGGGCAAGCACGTAATCGCGCAGGGCAACTCGCTTCTCGACAAGTCCGGCAAATTCACCGAAGAGCTTGTCGCTTGCCGCAAGGCCGGCGAGTTCGAGATGATGCCGCCGTCCGAAATAACCCTTATGGACGTTTCGCCGAAGCAGCTTGTTTCCGTGGCCGCGGCGCTTATCCCCTTCCTTGAGAACGACGACGCCAACCGCGCGCTTATGGGCTCGAACATGCAACGCCAGGCCGTGCCGCTTGTCAAATCCGAAGCTCCGACAATCGGAACCGGTATCGAAGACCGCGTCGCCCGCGACAGCAAGGCCGTTGTCGTCGCAGAAAACGACGGTGTCGTCATCCAAGTCGACTCGACCCGTATCGTCGTCCAGGCAACATCGAAAAAATCCAAGTCCACCTCGGGCGTAGACATCTATCGTTTGCAGAAATATGTCCGCTCGAACCAGGACACCTGTATCAACCAGAAGCCCATCGTCAAGGTCGGCGACAAGGTTCGCGCCGGCGACGTGCTTGCCGACGGACCTTGCACCGATTTGGGCGAACTTGCGCTTGGCCGCAACGTCAAGGTCGCGTTCATGCCGTGGCAGGGATACAACTATGAGGATTCCATCGTAATATCCGACCGCATCGCGCAAAAAGACGTCTTCACGTCCGTGCACATCGAGGAATTCGAAGTCATGGCGCGCGACACCAAGCTTGGGCCCGAGGAAATTACCCGCGACATTCCCAACGCCTCAAGCGAGGCCATAAAGTCGCTTGACGAAACCGGTGTTATCCACATCGGAGCGCACGTCAAGGCCGGCGACATACTTGTTGGAAAGGTCACGCCCAAGGGCGAGTCCCCCGCAACGCCCGAAGAAAAATTGCTGCGCGCAATCTTTGGCGAGAAGGCGACCGAGGTCAAAGACACTTCGCTTCGCGTGCCGCCGGGAACCGAGGGAACAATCCTTGACGTCCGCATGTTCTTCCGCCGCGGTATCCAAAAGGACGAGCGCGCGCTTTCGATTGAGTTCATGGAAATCGAAAAGATCACCAAGGATCGCGACGCAGAGCGCCACATCATCGAACTTGGCTTCCGCGAGAAGATTAAACTATTCCTTGACGGAAAGAGCGCCGCCGATGGAAAGACGTTCAAGTCTTCGGACCTGGACGGCCTTACCACCGCGAAGCTCCAAAAGCTGAAACTCAAGGACGATAAATCGCAGGACGCGTTCGCCCAGATGATACGCGAGTTCGACGAGCTTGACAATAAACTCGAGGCCAAGTTCAAAGACCGCGTCGAGAAAGTCAAGCAGGGCAACGACCTTATGCCCGGCGTGTTGAAAGTCGTCAAAGTCTTCGTGGCCGTGAAACGCAAGCTTCAGGTCGGCGACAAGATGGCCGGACGCCACGGAAACAAGGGTATCGTTTCCCGCATCGTGCCCGTCGAGGACATGCCATACGAGGCAGACGGAACCCCCGTCGACATAGTGCTCAATCCTTTGGGCGTGCCAAGCCGTATGAACGTGGGACAGATCCTTGAAACCCACCTTGGCTGGGCCGCCTCTGCGCTTGGTGCTCAACTTAACACCATGCTTGAGCAAGTTCGCGCTAAGGCTGCGACCGTCGATACTATACGCGACAAGATCAAGAAGATCTATGGCAAGGAAGCGTTTGACGAGCAATTCGCCGACATGACAGATGAGGAGATCAAAAAGTTCTCGGCGTCCGTGAAATCCGGCGTGCCTATGGCGACCCAAGTCTTTGACGGCGCGTCGCTTGCCGACGTGGACAACATGCTCAAGGAAGCGAAGCTGCCCCTGTCGGGTCAGACGACGCTTTACAACGGCGAAACCGGCGAAGCGTTCGACGGCCAAATCACCGTAGGCTATGTGTATATGCTGAAACTCCACCACCTTGTGGACGAGAAGATGCACGCGCGTTCGGTCGGCCCCTATAGCCTTATCACCCAGCAGCCGTTGGGCGGTAAAGCGCAGTTCGGCGGACAGCGTTTCGGCGAGATGGAAGTGTGGGCGTTGGAGGCTTACGGCGCGGCATATACGCTGCAGGAAATACTGACCGTTAAATCGGACGATGTCACAGGCAGGGTGAGGACATATGAAGCGATCGTAAAGGGTCATAACATTCCGGAACCGGGAGTACCGGAATCGTTTAAGGTTC
>WQWV01000029.1 GCA_009785175.1 Alphaproteobacteria bacterium | reverse complement strand
TATGGTAAAACGCAATATTCACAAAGAAAATCCCCTGCCGAAACAGGGGACGCTATAGAAAGGAAAATAAAACCTAGTTCGCGGGCTCTATTGCGCGTGCGCGAAGGATTTCCGAGCCGTCGGGATAGCGCACGTCGTATGCGTCGGCGGCGATAGTCTGTCCGGTAGCGGTGTCTGTGCCGCGAAGCGCGGCGGCGGAATAGATCGTGCCGTCTGGCCCGACCCGGGCCGCGGTGGCCATCGTTGCGTCCTTGATCATCGGCGCTCCGGCGGCGGGCTGCTGCTTGGCCGCGGCCTTCTTGTCCTTGTTGCACGAGCACGCGCTGACTACGCACGCACCCAAAATCGCCAAGGCGGGAATTAAAAGTTTCTTCATATTTTCTCCTTTGGTTGATGTTATATGATTATAACAGGCGCGGCATACATTGAACAGAAGTAGATATTCCTTGTAAGGTTTCATAAAATATCGTATCATTTATAAATGCTTTTGATGGACCTCCATACCCATTCGTCGTTCTCCTATGACGCGGCGACTTTGCCCGAGGAGCTTGTAGGCAAAGCGTATGACAAGGGCGTCCGTATGCTCGCTCTAACCGACCACGATAACCTGGCCGGCATAAAATATTTCCTCAAGGCGGCTAAGGAGCGTCCCGATTTGATTGCCGTTCCCGGCGTAGAACTTTCCAAACATGACGACATAGAGATCTTGGCGCTTGGAATCAAAAATCCGTCCGCGTTCAGCCGCTATATGGATCACAAAAATCCGTCGATGGAGGATATGGTAAAACATGCCCTTGCGATGAGGGCGATTCCCGTCCTCGCCCATCCTGGACGCTTGGGCCTTTCCGGCGCAAAATTGGAAAAATTTATTCTACAACTCAAAGGCTATGGGCTTATGGGACTGGAATGTTTTCACCCCGACAATCCGAAGGCACACGCCGCAGAGTTGGCGGTATTGGCCAAGCGTCATGGGCTGCTGGCGACTTGCGGTTCGGATTATCATGGCTACCTCGAGCCAAATCGTATACTGGGCCACTTCGGCGCCGGCGATTGGGAGAATTGCGCCGCGCTTGCACATACTTTCGGCTTCATCAAAAATTGGATAGAGAAATAATCCCGCTTACGTTATAACCCGTTCTGCAAAGCGACGAGATTTTGTTTGAGCTATTGGTGGAGCTGATGGGGTTGTCCGCTTCGCGTTCATCTTCGCTCGTTCGGCCTTGCGGCCTCGCCGGCATGCTTTTGCCTGCCTCTCGCTTGATTCCGAACCCACTTTTGCGTGTTCGATCCAAAAACTCATCATAAAATAAAAACAGCCCGCAAGGGGCCATTTTAATTTTATGGTGGAGCTGATGGGGATCGAACCCACCACCTCGTCATTGCGAACGACGCGCTCTACCAGATGAGCTACAGCCCCACACCGGCGCAATTATATATCCGGCTTCGACGTTTGCAACCAAAAAATAAAAACCCGCGCCCATTTTAGACTTGACATATATTTTATTTATGTCTACAATCGCGGCCATGAAATTAAAATACGGCATAGTCGAAAACATTCTCGACCGCGAAGAGCTGGCCATCGCGCTATCGAAGCTTTCCGGCGGCACCGTCTGGGTCTATAACGGCGGCTCGTTCATGTCGCAAGACCTAAAGAGCAAAGAGGACGCCGCCGCGCCCATGATTTTTTTGAACAAGCTTGGCATAGAATCCCACCTCCGCACGCGCGGCACCACGCTAAGGATTCAGGTGTTCACCCGCCATTTCATAGAATATGTCCTAAAACTTAACGCAGATAAACAGGCGGCCATGGACGCCGAAATCGGCTATACAAGGACTCCAAGCTGCTCCTCGTGCGCCGAATTCGATGCGAATTTCGAAAATTCAGAACGCTTCTATGGCGAACTTTGCAAGATGAAAGAGGCGAGTAATTTCCCCGACCCGCGCGTGGACACGTATTGCACGTGCAACCTTCATAAGCGACGTTAGTTTTAACAAGGGTAAAAATGAATCAGTTCGACAATTTTGGTGAGTTTGACGGCGACGACCATTTCGGCGAGGCGAACGGTTTTAATTTCAATAACGACGAGTATTGCGAAGACGATTCCGAAGATGAGCTTTCCCCGCGCGAGGCCGAACCCGAAAATTATGCAAGGAGTCCCGATGAGGTGATAGAGTTCCTGGACGCGCTGAACAAGCTTGGCTGCGGCATGTCCTGGCGCTATTCCCCAGCGACCGACAGCATGGGCGACTACCTTGTGTCGAAGAGTTCGTATTTGAATTACGAAGATACCAATGCCGACGATGCGTTGCTTTCCGGGCATGGAGTAGCCTGCCTAATCTCCGACAGGCATTCGTCCGACAATCAAGGGAAATTTAATATCGTCGTTCCCTGGGGCTGCTTCCGCAACTTCCTTTCAAGGCAGGAGAAGGGGATTATGAATCAAATGCTTATGAACGCCTCCATTGGTTATAAGGAGCTCGATACCTGCTACAACTGCGACCATGGTGGCGAGGACGTGTTTAATTGCCAGGAAAAGGAGAGGCAGGGCTTCCTTGACACAGGCATAGACCCGAACGGCACCTGCGACTTCCATAGCAATAAAATCCAAGCCAATAAAAAACAGCGCTAGTTTTTCAAGCAATGCTCGCACGACGCGCAAACAATGATTGCGTTGACTTCTTTCTTACAAAGATGTAATATACTCCCTGAACCCGAGGGGACTCGGCGTTCGGGCTATAAGAAGCCTAAGTTATCCACCATCTCCGACTACGGTCGGGGAGCCACCCGAATATACAAATACGGTGGAGGTCTTGGATAACTTGGCTTTCTTAACTCTCCCGACCGCTTTCTCTTGAGGGCGGTTTTTTCATAGGAGGACGTCATGGAGCCCGACAAGGTTATATTACAGGCAATTCTTGAGTTGGCCGCCATGCTCCGCAATATGCCTGTTTCTCTACTCGCTATAAAGGAAGGTAAGGGCGCCAAAAACATGAAGCACCCGCGCGACTACCCGTCCGATTGGGAACAGATAGTTATAATTATCGGCCGCCACGCCTAATTTTCCTTGACAAACGCCGCAATCCCCCCTAAAATCTCGCTATCCCGCAAGGGAAATTCACATTCCGGCAACCTTTATTGTGGCGCCACAACGCCAAAGCCGGAAGAGGTATAACAATAAAACGAAAGGAATATGCAATGGCATTCCCTAAATTCACTATGAAAGAACTAATCGAAGCGGGCGTCCACTTCGGCCACCACACCCGCCGCTGGAACCCCAAGATGGCGCCGTTTGTTTTCGGTGTCAAGGACAAGGTGCACATAATCGACCTACAAAAAACCGTCCCCATGCTTCACTCCGGCCTTGTGGCGATTCGTAATGCCGTGGCCAAGGGCGGCAAGGTGCTCTTCGTCGGCACGAAGGCCCAGGCGCGCGATATTATCAAGGAATCGGCGGAACTCTGCGGCCAGTATTATGTGAACAAGCGCTGGCTTGGCGGACTTCTTACGAACTGGAAGACGGTCGTCAACTCGATCCGCAAGATGAAGAAGATGAAGGCGGATATTTTGCGCCAGGAAGAACTCGGCCTCACCAAAAAAGAAATCGGCCAGATGGAAAAGGAAATCGTCAAGCTCGAGGACGTCCTCGGCGGCGTCATGGACATGAACGGCGCACCCTCCATCGTTTTCGTAGTCGACGTTAGCAAAGAGGATCTCGCGGTAGTCGATGCGAACAAGCTTGGTATCCCGGTCGTCGGCATCTGCGACACCAACGCCGACCCGACCAACGTTTCCTATCCCGTTCCCGGCAACGACGACGCGATCAAGGCTATCCGCCTCTATTGCGACCTAGCGGTCAAGGCAGTGCTCGACGGACTCGAGGAGCAGCTCAAGAACTCCGGCGCCGACCTTGGTGCCGCGCTTGCCCCCAAGGACGTGAAGAACAACGCGAAGGCGGTCGAGAAAACCGTGGCTGAAGAAACCTCCGCCGCTGAATAAGGAAGAGCAATGAAAACTAACCAAAACAAAAAACCAATCGGACTCGACGAGGGCGATGGTGGTTTGGAAGCCTTTGGTATAATCGAGAATGTGGCCGGCACTGTATTCAAAATTATACTTGCCGCAGGCGCCATCGCGGCACTCGCCCTTATCATTCGCAAACGCCTCAAGAAGTCGAAACAAAGGTAGGATTGAACCATGAAAATCGCCCCCCAAAACAAATCCCGCGCGCACTATGACGCCCAAGTCGACAATAAATTCAGCTATGTCGTCGAACTCTTGAAGGACATAAACCGGAACACGCCGCGAAAAATCAAAGTCGCCTTTGCGGTTGCGGTCGTCTTCGGCCTTCGCAAGCTCATAAAATCGAAGACAAGATAAGACGCGAATGAAAAACGCCTGCAAATGTAAAAGCAAAGCGCCCGTCGGAAATCGCATCGTCGAAGCCGCGGCCATAGCCGTCGGCGCGGCGATAGTCCTAGCCGCGCTTATAGAATCCACGGCCCGCGACCTCGCAGGCGCGTTTGCAAAAAAATCTAAAACGAAATAGGAGCACGCGATGCGCCTCGACACCATTGATAAAATGATCTTAGGCCTCCAGGACATCGGATCGGATATGAAAAAATCCGCGGCTGTGGTCTGGCACGGCGTGAACTTCTGCATCCTTCTTGCCGAGATCGCCGCATCTGCCTCATACGATCTAGCCTCCGCTATCATTAAAAATTCTAAAACCAAAGGAGCATGACATGAGCACGAATTCCATCTTCGCACTTTACGCAATACACGAGCAGAAAGGTTATCCCGTCGATTACGAAGCGCGCGAACCGTATGTTCCCAATCCCCGCGACCGTGGTCCTATAATCCCGAAAACGGATTACAGCAAGAAGGACTATAGCTGGCTCGTCAGAGAAAAACAAAATCAAAAAAACTAACAGGAGGATAAAATGAACACTCATCCGTCGTGCAAGCGTTCCGATTGGGAAGCCAAGGAAAGGGCGCGTTTTGAAGAATCCATGCCCCATTTTCAAGTGGTCGCGCAAAGGACAGTTGCCGAAGTCGAAAAAAGAAAGAGTGCTCCTCTGCCCAATTTGGCTCATCACGATTCTGCGGCCTTCGCCGAAACTGTAAACAAATACACGCCTTTGATTGCCCGGGGCAGCACAGGTCAAACAATAAAAGAAATATCAGCAAAAACCAACTAAGGAGGATAAAATGGAAATCTCAGCGCAACTTGTAAAGCAGCTTCGCGACCGCACCGGCGCGGGCATGATGGACGCCAAGAAGGCGCTTGTCGAAACGTCCGGCGATATCGAAAAGGCGATCGACGTCCTTCGCACCAAGGGTCTTGCCAAGGCCGCCAAGAAGGGCGACCGCGAAACCTTCGCCGGCGCAGTTGTAGTCAAGGTCGAAGGCAACAAGGGCATCGTTGTAGAGGTCAACTCCGAAACCGACTTCGTGGCAAGGAACGAAAAGTTCCAGGGCTTCGTGAAAACCGTCGCCGACAAAGCCTTCGCCGCCAACGCCGACATTACCGCCGTCATGACAGAGGACATGAACACCGAGCTCGCGAACCAGATCGCCACCATCGGCGAAAAACTCGACGTGCGCCGCATGACATCCGTCGAGGTGTCGGACGGCGCGGTCATTTCCTATGTCCACAACCGCCTTGCCGACAACATCGGCCTTATCGGCGTGTTGGTCGCGATCGAAGCGCCCGGAGCCGACGCCGCGAAAATGGCCGAGGTCGGCGAACAGGTCGCGATGCACATCGCAGCCAGCAGTCCAACTTTCCTTAACGTCGAAGACGTCGACGCCGCCACGCTTGAACGTGAAAAGGCAGTCGCGCGCGAAAAGGCCATCGCCGCCGGCAAGCCCGCCGACATCGCCGAAAAAATGGTCGCCGGCAACGTCAAGAAATACTATGACGAGGTCGTGCTTAACGAACAGGCGTTCTTCATCGATCCCAGCAAGAAGATCAAGGACTTCGTGGCCACTATCGCACCCGGCGCCAAAATCACGAAGTTTACGCGCTTTGTTGTGGGTGAAAAGATTTAATGAAGCGTTGCTCGCAAAACATTCGCGAAAACAAAACAGAGCTGGTTGTCATCGCCGTGATAGCCAGCCTTCTTTTTATCACCGACGCCGGCGTCCACGGCATCAACCACCCCGGCTGGCACGCGACTTCTAATAACGAAAGTTCGGTAGTCAAATGCCGCTATGGACATACCTGGTGCAAAGAGGCGACTTCTCAGCGGTAGAGTAAAGTATTAGCCGTCATTACCCGGCTCGACCGGGTAATCCAGTGGATCATACAGAAGCCTCCAGCGAGCTCGCCTCGCTCGGCGCAACACCGCCACCCCATGCGGGTGTGCACGATTGACATCGCTTTCGCCCGCTGGCGGTATTGGCTTCGCTCTGGATTGCGTCCTATCTTCCCTACCCGGAATTTAAGATTTGGGTTGTGTCATCTCCACCGCCCCATGCTCCAAAAAAAGCGATAAGCCCAGGGCAGGCCGCGTCCGATCCGCTCGAATATACCCGCGTCCGACTCTCCTGTTTTTTGGCCACATATAATATGCTCGCCCTTGCGCCGCACGCTTGGCGGCAAAAGCATGCCGTCGATGATTTCGCAATCGATGTTCATGAAGTCCTCGGGCAAATCGTCGTCGTGTTTTTTCATTCTAAATCCTACTTTTTCTTACGCCCTATAAAACCCGCAGCCCTAAGGGCTTCTTCGTTTTTTCTAACGACTTCATCCGCGCTTTTAACGATGTTGCTAATAATTTCTTCCGCAAAGGATATATCGGCCCCGTCGAAGAAAATGTCATCAATCATACTTTCGCGCGCGGCTTTCGTTCCGCCATCGATTGTGTATTCCACTGGCTCGCAACGCACAAGGTCAAGCGTTTCCGCGACCGTTCCGTCATCGTTCATTACTTGCGCGCCACCTTTGATTACTTGCATTGACGTAATTTACCCCCCCCCGAGGCATTTTGTCAACAAAAAAGATAATCTCGTTGATTTTACGGGCGTCCGTATAAATTCCCAACAAAGCCCCTTGACTCCGCCGCCCGACATGCTATTATGAAGTTTCAAATTTTAGATACGGGTTTGGATTTTATGTTCACAAACAGCATCTTTGTTGAAATGGTAAAGGCTTTGATAGCCCCTTTTCTGTTCGTGCAAAAATCCGTAGCCCTTAATAAAACAAACAAGACAAACCATGCGCCGCTATGGCAAAATCCAATACATAGCCCCGCAAAAACAAACATTTGGAGTTATAAAAATGACCAAGAAAATACTTATAGATGCGACCCACCCGGAGGAAACGCGCTCCGCGGTCGTTGAGAACGGCTTCCTCGAAGACCTAGAATACGAAACCATCACCAAAAAAGAAGTCAAGGGCAACGTCTATCTTGCCAAGGTTATCCGCGTCGAACCGTCGCTACAGGCTGCGTTCCTTGAATACGGTGCCGCCCGCCACGGCTTCTTGCCGCTGGGCGAAATCCACCCCGACTATTTCCAAATACCGCTTGAGGATAAAAGGAAGCTCCTTGCCACCTCCGGCGAAGAAGAGGGCGAAGACAATTCGGACAACGATTCCGACGTCGACGACGATAAACATACCGACGAACAGCGCGCCGCGATGCTCGCCAAATACAAAATCCAGGAGGTCATCAAGTCAGGCCAGGTCATGTTGATCCAAGTCGAAAAGGAAGAGCGCGGAAACAAGGGCGCGGCGATCACGACCTATATCTCGCTTGCCGGCACTTACGGCGTCCTTATGCCCAATTCTAACAAACGCGCCAAGGTCGGCGTGTCCCGCAAAATCCCCTATGGCGAGGAGCGTAAATCAGTGCGCGAAATCCTGCGCCAACTCCCGGTGCCACAGGGCATGACCATCATCGCCCGCACGGCGGCCGTTGGCAAGAACTATGCCGAAATATCCAAGGACTACGACTACATGATGGGCCTTTGGAACGAAATTCGCAAGAATACCCTCGCCGCCACCGCGCCAGCACTTATCTACGAAGATGGCAACCTAATCAACCGCGTTATAAGGGATATGGCCAAGCCCGACGTCGAGGAAATCATCATCGACGGCGACGCCGCGTATAAGCAGGCTGCGGCTTTCGCGAAACTCATCAGCTTCGAGAACCCGAAACGCATTGTGCATTACCAAAATCCTACCCCGCTTTTCGTAGCCTATAAAATCGAGCAGCAGTTGGAAACGATCCAGTCCCCGACCGTGAAACTCCCCTCGGGCGGCTATATAGTTATCAACCCGACCGAGGCGCTTACCGCCATCGACGTCAACTCGGGCCGCGCGACCAAGGAAAACGACATCGAGGAAACCGCGCTTAAGACGAACCAGGAGGCGGCGGTCGAAATCGCCCGTCAAATGAGGCTCCGCGACATGGGCGGCCTTATCGTAGTCGACTTCATCGATATGAACGAATCCCGCCACGACCAATCGGTAGAAACCAAGATGCGCGAGGCTATGCGCCGCGACCGCGCCAAGATCCAAATCGCCAAGCTCTCGCAGTTCGGCCTTATGGAAATCTCGCGCCAACGCCTTCGCCCAAGCTTTCTCGAGGTTTCGCACAAACAGTGCCCGCATTGCTCCGGCACCGGCCTTGTCCCGTCGGTTCAAACCGCGTCGATTAACCTCCTTCGCCACATAGAGGAGGAGTTGCTCAAACGCCACAGCGACCGCATATATGCCGCGGTGCCTTCCGACGTCGCGCTATACACGCTTAATCAAAAGCGCGGCGATATCCTTGACATGGAAGAGCGTTATAACACCTCTATAGTTATCAACGGCGACGACACGATTATAAACGAGAAGGGCGATGTCATAGAGAAGATGGGTCTTGACGCCAACACTGCGCAATACTTCCGCGAGAAAGAGCCGGCGGGGTCGAAACGCGACAACGTGGGACGCGATCCTAAGAATCAAGAACTTATGAAAAAGTCCAAAGCCTATAAGCCCAACCGCCCCAAGGTCGCGCCGAAAAAAGGCTTCTTCGAACGCATGTTTGGATAATTTATCATAATGAAGCCGCGCGCCGCCCGTGTCCTCCCATAGCCCAACAGGGCGAAGGGGGAAGGCGACCAAACTTTGCTCGCCAGAAGGATAAATACGCTTGCATTTCCCGCCGCCCTCATATACAATCCCCTCGCGCGGAGCGTTGGCCGAACGGTAAGGCAGCGGTTTGCTAAACCGTACACGGGGAAACCTGTGAATAGGTTCGACTCCTATACGCTCCGCCATGATTTTTCAATATACTCCTTGCGGGCATTAAATGGAACTACACGAAATGATTGGAATTACCCTTACCCGAAGAATCGATAGGTGCGATCTCCTAACCGACGAGGTCATCAAGCCGCGCTATGGCGATTGGTTTACCGAACTGTCCGCGTCCGGTATAATGGTTTGCTGTATCAAGGAAGAGGGTCGGTCGAACCCCGGCGAACGGGCTTACTATGCCTCTGTCGGCGATGTGAATTTGGACATCTCCGAGATGGAGGCCATGTTCCACATCGTCGCCGACCGCTATCTGTATCAATGCCGACGCAGACAGGCGCTTCGCGACGCCGCCCATAACAAAGCCGTGTTTATGCAAAATCTTATCGAAATGATAAAGCCGAAACTTGGCAAAGCTTTGAACGCCTAGATTATTTCACCGCTTGCCTTCGGCTTTGTTTCCTGTTATTATTATCCAAGAGCCAAACCAGCCACGCCGAGCAGGGCGGAAGCGTCCTTGGACGCGCGCGCACAGCGTGGGGGCGGCGTGGCGCGCGTTTGCGCTCACTATGTTCGCTTAATAAAGGTATAGGGGAATTTTTTTGCGCCGTATATTAGCTTTGTTGTTTGCAATCGCCATGCCGCTAAACGCGTCCGCATCACTTGAGGCATTGCGTGTGGGCGCACAGCCGGATAACGCCGTCCGCATAGTGCTCGAGGCCGCCAAACCAGTGGCATATAACGCGTTCTATCTCTCCGGCCCCGACAGAATAGTAATCGACTTCCTCGACACGCCAAGCAAACTTAAATCCAAATACAGCGGAATAGGGCGCCTTTCCGAGGTCTCGACGACATCTAAAATGTCCGACCACCCGCGCATAACGCGCATAGTGGCCCGCGTGAACCAACCGATGAAGATAAGCCGCGATTTCACCCTGAAACCCGCCGCGAATATCCCTAACCATCGCATCGTTTTCGACCTTGTCCCAAGCAATCGCGCAGAGTTCGATAGGCTGTCCGGCACCAAAACCCGGCACTCCTCGAACGATTTCAGATACGATTACACAGCGCTTGAACGCGCGGTGGAAAGGGCGATCGAAGAAGAAATTGTTTACGATTCCGCCCGCAGCCAGCAACCTGCAAGACCCGCCGCAACGACGACAAGGCCCGAAGCGCCAAGGCCCGCTCCAACCGTTCCCGTCGAGCGCCAGAACGTAGCGCTGCGCGGAGCCAAGGTCATAGTCATAGACCCCGGCCACGGCGGCCGCGACCCCGGCACCATAGGTCGCCGCGGCACTCGCGAGAAGGACGTCGTGCTCCAGATCGGGCGCGAGCTAAGGACAATCCTCGCCATGAATCCGCGTTTCCGAGTCCTTATGACCAGGGACGACGATACCTTCATCTCGCTTTCGGAACGAGCAAGATTTGCCGAGCGCCATCACGCCGATCTTTTCATCTCTATCCACGCCGACCATAGCCCGCGTCGCGAAGCCCAAGGGTTCAGCATCTATACCCTAAACGCCCGTGCGACTGACGAAGAGGCCGCGCGTTTGGCCGAGAAGGAAAACGCCGCCGATCTTATCGGCATAGACACCTTCGGCAATTACGACCGGGCGGTGAAAAGCATACTCTCCGAACTTATGCAGACCCAGGTGAATATAGCATCTGTCGACATAGCCTCCGAGATCGTGATGCAGATGCGGGCCGAGCGGGGCATCTCGCTCTTGATGCCTAATCCACACAAAGGGGCGCCTTTCACCGTGCTGCGCTCGACCGTGCCGTCGGTGCTGGCCGAGGTGGGATTCCTCTCGAACGATAAGGAAGAAGCGTTGTTGCGCACGCCCTCGCATCGCACGCGAATCGCAACTGCTCTTGCAAGGGCTATTGAAAATGCGTTGAGGGATTAAGAATCAGGCATATTGAAGTTGCGCGCCGCAGGCGGCCAACGTCCGCTCGCCATCTAGCGTTGGCATTCGCAGGCTCATGCCCGCTCCGAAGCGGCGTTGGACCGCCCTATAAAGCCAAAAACTTCTCTATGCCGAACCGTGCGGCGGCGCGTTTTATATCCGGGTATTTGTCGGCAAGCGCAAGCGTAGGCTCGACCCACTCGTATGCGACAAGTTCTGCCGTGCCGTTCGATAGGATCTCCGAATCCTCGCCCCTAAACTCGACCGCGAACCATGTTTGATATTGTCCCCAATACAAGGTTCCACAGTCGGTCCTTTTGGCCGGCGCGTCCGGGAAGGAATATTCTATGGCGCCCAGCTCCCGCACCGCGCCAATCGTCTTTATTCCCGTTTCTTCGAATAGTTCGCGTCGGGCGGCGATGGCCGGATCTTCGCCCTCGTCTATGCCGCCCTGTGGAAACTGCCAATCTCGCCCGTTGTTAAAAATTGAATTCGCGATTGGAACATAGTCGCGCTTGTTCGGATTCCTTTTGAAGAACAATACCTTTCCATCCGCGCGCCATACGATTATCGCGACGTTTTTGCGATACAGCTTGCCGGAAATTTCTATAAAAGAAGACATTTTACACGAACCAAACCAGAAGCGCCACGCCCAACGCCACGCGGTATCCGGCGAACACGGCCATAGAGCGCCGCGCCACCCAAGCCGTCATAAACTTTATTGCGACTAGGGAAAACAGGAACGAAGTCGCCACCACGAATCCCGTTTCCGCCCAATTTACGACAAGCCCGCTTTTGTGCGCCGAAAGCATGGCCTCTCCGGTCGCAGCGGCTATTGCCGGTATAGACATCAAAAACGCGAACTCGACCGCCGCCGCCCGCGAAATTCCCTGCGCCCTAAGCGAAGTTAAAATTATACCGCTTCGGCTTACCCCGGGGATTACGGCCAACGCCTGCCCGATTCCAGCCAACAACGAATTAAGATAAGAAACTTTTCCATCTACGCCCGCGCGCCTATCGGCAAGCCATAGGAGAATTCCGAAAATCACGCTGTTCCACGCGACGATTGAAACGGCTCGAGGGGGCCGCGCCCCGCTTATCATAACAAAAATTCCGACCAGTAAAATAGGCAAAAACGATAACCCGATCTTATAGCCCAGCTCCATGTCGCGCAAACGCAAAACCTCGGCCACTCGCCGGCGATAAAACACCAAAACCGCAAGCAACGAGCCGAAATGCGCCGCCACATCGATAAAATCCCCCTGGTCTGCCATGCCGGACAAAGCAGGCAGCAAAACCAAATGCGCCGACGAGCTTATCGGTAGGAATTCCGCCACCCCCTGTATGAAACAAAGTGCCAAAAGATACGAATAAGCCATAATTTCCTTGCCTTTCCCCCGGTTTTATGGTATTATAAAGCAAAATTTGTATAAATCCAGGGGTTTTTCATGAGCAAAAAAGGCGCAAATAACGAGTGGGTGATTTCTGTGGGCGATTACGTCGTCTATCCAACGCACGGAGTAGGGCAGGTTTCCAATATTATAACCGAGGAAATCGCCGGCATGAAAATCGAATTCCTTGTCGTTTCGTTCGCAAGGAACCGCATGACGCTTAAAATTCCTGTTGAAAAAATAGAGATCTCGGGGCTTCGAAAACTCTCAAGCGAGTCCGAAATCAAGAAGGCCATAGATATTATAAAACTTCCGCCGCAATCCCGCCGCATCGTGTGGGCGAAACGCGCTCAAGAATACGAGGAGAAGATCAACTCCGGCCGCCCCGAAGTAGTGGCCGAGGTCGTCCGCGACCTTTACAAACGCGCCGATAAAATCGAACAGTCGTTCTCTGAGCGCCAGATTTACGAATCGGCTCTATCCCGGCTCGCCGGCGAATACGCGGCCATCTATGGTCTGCCGGCGGACGACGCGATTTCCAAAATCGAAGCGGTGCTTGAAAAAGAGGACAAGAAGACCCAGGCCGCGATCGAACGCCAGGCCGAAGAACTCGCCGAGGAAGACGACGAGTAGTTTTTGCATTCGTCTACCGCAAACTGCAAAGCACTCGCACCGCCCCTATAAACGCCAACTGCTCTTGGCGTTT
>WQWV01000028.1 GCA_009785175.1 Alphaproteobacteria bacterium | reverse complement strand
TGTATTTGCGATTAAGCCGCCCTACGAAACGCCCGACCGCTCCGCCGAAACCGCTTGACCATTTCGGTGGGAGTAGGCGGCAGAAATTCCATACGGTATTTACCGCCAACGCCTCGAGCGGGTGTTTTACATACGTCGCCATGAACGATTTGCGGCGGGCGTGGTTTTTTTTCTCGTCCCGTAAATCTATCATCGCGAAGACAAGCACGGATATATAAAGGATATTGGAAAAAACCACCATCGTGCCGTGTCTTAGATCTATGCTTTCGACATTCATGAAAACGCGTGCGAAAAACACAGCAAATACCAACCAGCAGGCGCGGTAAATCGTGTGGCGCCGAAGCGACTGTTTAGCATAGACTATATAGGCCGGGAAAAAGCAGAAGGCGGCAAGGGCGACCAGGTGCCAAAATCCCAGCGCAAGCGGGTGTGCGGCAATCGGGTCGAAGCTAAGCGTGCTGTAAATCCTTCCTATCATAACCCTTTACTTTTACAACAATCCGCCATATAATGCAAGTATAAAAGGCATGGTATCGAGGTATAGAAATGGTTAGAAACAAAACTTTGATAATGGCTACGGCGCAGGTGTGTGCCGGCCTTGGTGATCGTGAAAATATCGGCGAAGTAATCGCAAATGTCTATAAAGTATTCAAAAGTCTTGGGGAAGATTCCGGTGCGGCACAGCGCGTGGCCGAGTCGGTGGGCGACGATTATATCGTTTGTTTGGAAGATGGCAAGAAGTTGAAAATGCTAAAGCGGTATCTTAAGGCCAAATACAAGATGAGTGAAGAGCAGTATCGTGCAAAGTGGGGCCTGCCGCCGGACTATCCGATGGTCGCGCCCAAGTATGCGAAGGTGCGTTCGGAGCTTGCAAAAAAATCCGGCCTTGGTCGGAAGTCGTGATTTTGCACGACTAGCTTCGCTTGCCGCAGGTAATCCTTTCGGTCATGGAAGCATCAGGTCCACTCCCTCAAAGATTCCTTTGCAAGCTTGCTATTCGCGCAAACTGACGATTTCGTAGGGGTTAGTTTTCCTATTAGAAATTACTTGACAAATTATGGGGGGGGGTAGAGTGGCTTTGTCCAAAGGGTAAAGCTATGAACAGATTCGTCATGTGCCTTGACGGCCTATCGGGAACCGGGAAAACCGTGCTTTCCAAAAAGTTGGTTAAGAAAATCGACGCCGAGGTGGTTTCGCTTGGTGCCTTGTTCCGGGCGATTGCGTATTATATGGAGCTAAACAAGATTGCGGACCCCAAGGCGGTCGTCGGAAAAATAAACAAGGACAAGCTTGCCTGGAGCGTAATCGAAGGCATGCTCGAGTCCCATGTAATCCAAAATGAGAAATACGCCCGCGGGGCCGTGCGGCTTTTCTCGGTGCCCGAGGTGTCGAGTTGGGGAATAGAATTCCTTAGGCTACAGCCGTATCGGCTTGGCAACAAACCCATGATATTCGAGGGGCGTGGCAAGGGGCAGCTTTTCCCGTTCGCCCCATTGAAGATATGGCTTGACGCGCACGACGGCGTGCGTTTCGCACGCAAGCATGGGGACGCGGTGAAGCTTGGAACCGGGGTCGCCTTTTCCGATACCGTAAAATCGCTTGTCATGCGGGAGGAATTCGAGAAGCGGGACCCGGTCGTGCCCGCGCTTCCTTCTTCGGACGCGATAAGGATTGATACTACCAACATGAGCGAAGACGCTGTTTGCGAGAAGGTGCTGCGGATTTATAATGACACAACAAAATTAAGATAACGCATATTGAAACTGCCCGCCCGGACGTTCTTGGTCCGCCGCTTACTTAAGCTCGCCCAGCCATTTATCCAGGGCCTCGCCGACTTGGACATCGTATTTATGATCAAGCTTTGACATCATAACAAGAGTAGAATTCGGTATGGATTTATGCGCCTTTTCCGCGATTTCGCGCGGACAGATCGTATCGAACTCGCCATACATTATCAATGTCGGAATCTTGATGTTGCGCGCGACCTTCCAAGGCTTGTAGTTAAGTGCATCCGTATACATGGAATAGTGGTGGGTATTGCAGACGGAAACGATATAACCGTTTTGCTTCCATGCCTCGAAATCGATCGAGTTGTCGCGTTCATAGCGGGCGGCCGTGTCTATACGCGCGGATTGCAAAATCAAGAATTTGTAATCAAGCGCAGGGCGTTCGGCAACCTCGTGAAAAACAAGGTCGCCGCCGAAAAGGCTTCCGATAAGGCCGACATATTCTACCCACGGCAGGGTTTTGATATAATCCGTTGCCGCGCGCAAATCCTCGAGCCCGGCTGTGGTAGTCGTGTGTCGGACGTCGCCGTCGGATTCGCCGACGCCGCGGAAGTTCATCTGCATGACCGCTAAGCCATGTTTTATGAATATCGATTTGAATTCGCGCTGGGAAATGCTGCTGTCCATTTCGGAAGAAAGGTTGCTTGCGATAAAAACCAGAGGTTGTTTGGCGCGGGTTTCGTCGCGCTCGATCCTGGCCTCGAGCTCAAGGCCGCTTGCGTTTTTGAGAATAAAATTTTCAGTAATCATCGTTATACTTTCTTTCTATGTGTGATTGCCGCTTCGAGCGTTTGCGGGTCGAGATAGTCCAGTTCGCCGCCCATAGGGATTCCGTGCGCCAGCTCGGTGATATTCACGCCGGTCGGCTTTAGGATTTGCGAGATATAATTCGCGGTGATGTTCGCCTCCATGGTGGACGGCAGGGCGAGGATCACTTCGGCGACTTCCGCAACGCGGTCGGGGAGTGTTGCGAGGTTGAGGTCTTTGGGTTCTATACCGTTTATCGCGGATAGTATGCCGCCCAAGATATGATATTTGCCCCTATAGAATCCGCCGCGCTCAATCGCCCAAAGCGAGCTTATGTCCGGGACGATGCAAAGTTCGCGCTCGTTCCGTCCTTTGTCCGCACAGATGGAGCAGGGGGATTTCGTGTCGTAATTGCCGCAGGCACATTTCGTGATGTTGCTTGCGACCTTGCTAAGCGCGTCGATCAGCGGGAGCAGTTTCGCGTCCTTGTTTGCGATAAGATGTAGCGTCGCCCGTGTAGCCGCGCGGTTGCCGAAGCCGTGGATTTTGCCGAGGGCGGATATTAAATCTTTGATTTCGTTCGATACCATTCCTAGCCTTCGGCCGCCTTCATATTCTTTTCAAGGCGGGGCAATAATTTGCGCGTGAACTTGAAGTTATTACGCGCGAATTCGGATTCGCTTATCAGCGTATAGATAAGCGCCTTCTCGTATCCCTCGATCGAGCCGCAGTCGAGGTAAATATCGCTTGGTAAAATCTTGACCGCGCGGATTTTCATCATATCGGGGTCCTTGTCGATTATGCGGTTAAGCGCGGGGATAAAGGTAAGCTCGCCGCCGACGAGGCCCGGGACCTCTTCGCCCTTGTCGAAGCGCTCGGCCTCTTTTAGAAGCTCGTCGCAGACTTTCTTATCGAATATGAAAAAGCCTACGCCGGCGTCATTCGATTTCGGGCTCTTGGGCTTCTCGATATAATACCCCTCGTCCACGATACCCCAGCGGGTTGGGTCCGGGACCTGGCGCGTGATGACCATATTACCCCTGCCGCCCGCGGCAACATAACGCGTAATCGCGCGGCGGAAAAGGCCGACCCTATCCTCGGCGTATTTGGCATAGCGGTCGGAAAGAAGAATGTCGTCCGGCCATATCATGACTATGTTGCGGCCGGTGTTTTTGATTCCTTTGTAGGCAAGCGCGGCAGCGTGGCCGGTGCCGGAGGGGTTTTCCTGTATGACGTATTTCACCTCGACGTCCTCGGGTATATAAAGCGATTTTAGGAGTTTAAGGCCGGTGGAGTCGCCTTTTTTGATAAATTTCGCTTCGATTTCCGGTTCGAGTTTGAAGCAGGCGTCGAAGGCGTCGATCGTGGCCTGGCTTGAAACGACTATGGTTATATGTTTGCCGCCGGCGTCGATGATTTGGCGCATGATCTCGTCAATAACCTTACGCGAGCCGAACGGAACAAGCGATTTGTGCGGCAACCCCTTGGAGTGCGGATAATTACGCGTAGACTTGCCCGCCGCCAAGATTACGAACTCGAGGTTCGAGGTGTCCGGGCGATCCTTATATATATCCGCGATCTTGAATATGCGGCGCTTGATCGCATAGCCTATTTCGGCAATCCATCTTTTGATTCCCTTTTTTTTCGCGCGGCCAAATAGTTCGTCCATTTGTATACTCCCTTTGGTTTTCGGATTATAGTCCGTGGACTTTGCTTGGTCAAGAGAGTTTTTGACTTGACAAAATATAATGGGGGGGGGTATATTGTGTCTATAAAAAGGATTAAAAAAATGAAATATTGCACAGAATGCGACAAATACTCCGAGTGCCTTAAGGAAAAACCGGCAGGCGGCGAGTTCCACTTCTCGAAAGTTCACGAGGACCTTCCTAGAAACGATGGCACCAGGAATAGCATGAGCGATGTATGGCCATGTCTTAAAACCTGCAGAAGTGCGGGCGGGTGCGAAGGCACTTGTAGGAAAGCGGATGAAAAAAGACGCGAGCTTGAGGCAAAGTTTCCCCAAGCAGTCATAGAATTCAAAGAGAATGTTGTCGAGGCTAGATGCGCGGATCCCATAGGCGCGAAAATGACTACTAAACAATACTTTTTTAAGGTAGTTTTGCCGAAGAAGAAGACGAAGTAAGGAGTTATACGATGAATGGAAAAACATCCGATTGTAAGAAAAACAAAGTTATTTGCGATGGGGCAAAATGCAACGCATGCGGTTTGTTCGGCGGTGAAAATAACGATGGGTTCGCCCTTAAGACTGCGCCGTCGCCAATTCCGACTTTGCCGGCAGGAGCGGCCGCGGTGTTATCCGATAAGCCAAGATAAGCGCTTGACAAAAACTATTTAGCCTTGTATAAATAGCCGGTTCGACGACCCGGGCTTATGGCTGCCTTGGCGTCTTGTATATACCTTAACAGGAGTTGAAAATGCCAAAACTGAAAACCAAAAGCTCCCTGAAGCTTAGATTCAGGACGACCGCCAGCGGCAAAATCAAATGCCAGCAGGCGCACCACAACCACTTCATGCGCCGCCGCTCGAAACGCTCGCTTAACCAAGCGACCAAGGCCCAATTCCTTGAAAAGGGCGACGCGAATCTTATAACCATGCTTATGCCTTACGGCTTGAAATAGGAGGCTAAGATGGCAAGAATTAAACGTGGAACTATTAAACACGCAAGACACAAGAAGGTTTTGGAACTGGCGAAAGGCTATCGCGGCCGCGCCGGGACATGCTACCGAATCGCGCACGAGCGCGTCGAGAAGGGTTTGCAGTATGCCTACCGCGACCGTCGCAAGAAGAAGTCGACCTTCCGCTCGCTTTGGATCACCCGAATCAACGCCGCAGTCCGCCAAGAGGGAATCGTCTATAGCGATTTCATTCAGGCGCTTGGTGCCGCCAACATCGGACTTGACCGCAAGGTTTTGGCCGAGATGGCAGTAAACCAGCCCGCAGCCTTCAAGGCCGTGGTCGAACAGGTCAAACGATTTATCAAGAGGCCCGCATAACCCTTGCCCCCTGGGCGCAGTTATGCTAGAATTAAGGGGGCTCCGGCTCCCTTTTTAATTTGGAGAAAAATATGGTGGACAAGAAGAAAGAAGTCAAGGTGGACAAGAAGGCGGTGGTTGCCGGCTCGGTCAAGGTCGCGCCGACTTCGCAGACGATTGGAATGATACACACATTAAAAACAACCATGGCCAAAGGGCTAGAATATCTTAAGGATAAATAATGCATATTCTGTCCGCGCATGACATAAACCTAATACACCGCGTTATTACGGATAGTCCGGAATATCGCGACAGCGTAGAAGGTGCTTATGCCTCCGTCGATTATCATGATGATATAAAGGATAAAATTGCTTCGGTTGTGCGTTCGCTTGTAAAAGGACATTTCTTTTCAGATGGAAATAAAAGGACGGCATTTGTGGTTTTCGCCGTATTGTGTCATTTGAATTCGATAACCTTGCCTGTTTCTGAGTTGGAAGATTTATATTATGCCAAAAAAATAGAAGACATCGCTAAAAACCAATACTCGGTCGAGGAAGTGCGAAATATTTTATTTGAAAAATTTGAGGAGTAAACATGCTATTCGGACTATTTGCCAGGGATCCAAAACCGTTCGACGCCGGATGGCTTGCGGTCGGCGGGGGGCACGAGATTTACTATCACCAATACGGCCGCACCGACGGGCCGGTGGTGCTTTGCTTCCATGGCGGGCCCGGAAGTTCGTCGAAGGCGAGGCATGCGGCGACGTATGGCACTTCGAAAAACCGAGTGATTCTTTTCGACCAAAGGGGTTGCGGAAAATCCCGGTTCAAGGATTTGCTTGCCCACAACACTACGGCCGATTTGTTAAGCGATGCGGAGAAGCTGCTTTCCCATTTGAACGTTAGGGGAAAAATCACCGTGGCCGGCGGGTCGTGGGGCTCGGCAATGGCCGTCCTTTTTGCGCAAAAGAATCCGGCGCTTGTCTCGCGCATAATAATCAGCATGGTGTTCATTGCGCGGCCGCACGATTGGGTATGGCCGCTTGCGTGCGCCCGGACCTATTACCCCGACATGGTGGACGAGCTTGAAAAGGACTATCGCGGAAAAAGCGTCGAGGAGTATTACAGCAAGCTCCTTGGCTCCGGCCGTCGCGCAGACGCTTTGGCGGCGGTGAAGTATTACGCCAACCTCGAATTCATGCTTGGAAGCGTCGAGCCGAAATTCGAATTGCCGCCCAAGGAAAAAATAGACGACGCCATAAAGTCGTTCAAGATATACATGCACTATATCCTTAGCAACGGGTTTTTGAGGCCGAACCAGATTCTTGCCGACGCAAAAAAAATCGCGCATATCCCATGCGACATGGTGCACAACAGGCTCGACATGGTATGTCCCATGGAGGGCGTGTGGGCGCTTCACAAGGCGTTGCCGAAATCGAAGCTTGTCATCGTGCCGGACCATGGTCATTGGAGCGAGGAGCTCATAGAAAAACTTAAAAAAATAGCAAGAGGTAAAAAATGATTGATAAAAATAAATTGTTGGCTGCGATTGAGGCGGCGGGGACGCTTAAAGATTTGGAGGCGGCGCGTGTTGCGGCGCTTGGCAAATCGTCCGAGTTGGCGGCGGCGTTGAAAACCCTTGGCGCTATGCCCGAGGTGGAACGCAAGGCGCGAGGTGCCGAGCTTAACGTTATACGCGAGGCGGTAGAGGCGGCAATCGAGGCGCGCAAATCATCGCTCGAGTCGGTGGAAATCAACGCAAAACTTGCCGCAAATCCGGCGGACGTTTCGCTGTCATACGAAGGCGCGCGGCGCGGAAAAATCCACCCCTTGTCGCAAGTCCAGGACGAGCTTGTCCAAATATTCGGACGAATGGGATTCAAGATGGCAGAGGGCCCGGATATCGAGGACGATTGGCACAACTTCGGAGCGCTTAATTTCACCCCGGAACATCCGGCGCGCGATTCTCAGGCGACATTTTTTATCGACGCAGACCATTTGCTTCGCACCCAAACATCCGACGTGCAAATACGCGCTATGGAAGAAAACGGAGCGCCCATAAAAATAATCACTATGGGTCGAGTTTATCGCTGCGACTGGGACGCCACGCATTGCCCTATGTTCCATCAAATCGAAGGGCTTTATATCGGCGAGAAAGTTTCCATGGCTAACCTTAAGGGCTGCCTTGAGGATTTTCTTAAGGCATTTTTCGAAACCGACGATGTGCCGATGAAGCTGCGGCCGCATTACTTCCCCTTCACAGAGCCCTCCGTCGAGGTCGACATTCGTTGCACGATCGAAAACGGAG
The DNA here is from genome assembly GCA_009785175.1 of Alphaproteobacteria bacterium. GTDB lineage: Bacteria > Pseudomonadota > Alphaproteobacteria > Rs-D84 > CACZYB01 > WQWV01. The sequence goes on along the minus strand of WQWV01000028.1, from coordinate 6,013 downwards.
AGCTTAAAATCGGGCCGAACGGCAAGCGGTGGTTGGAAATCCTTGGCGCCGGAATGGTGCATCCGCAAGTGCTACGCAACGTAGGTGTCGACCCGGAAAAGTATCAGGGCTTCGCTTTCGGCACGGGCATAGAGCGCCTTGCCATGCTTAAATACGGCATACCCGACATGCGCAAGATGTTCGAGGGCGACGCGCGCTGGTTATCATATTACGGCTTCGATGCGGGCGACGTGCCTACGCTTGCCGCCGGACTTAGCAGGAGATAGATCATGAAATTCACACTTTCCGCACTTAAAAGATATTTGAAAACGACATACTCCGCGCAGGAGTTGGGCGACGCGCTTACCATGCTCGGCCTTGAGATCGAGGACGTAATCGACCCGGCCGCAAAGCTTGGCGAAGTCGTAGTCGGCGAAATCGTAGCGGTTGAAAAACACCCTGATTCAGACCACATGAAAGTTCTTAAGGTAGCGTTTGGCGACGCTTCGCCGGTTCAGGTCGTATGCGCTGCGCCGAACGTGAAACTCGGGCTTAAGGGCGCATTCGCAAAACCCGGCACCACCTTGCCCGACGGAACAAAACTTAAGACCGTAAAGGTCCGTGGCGTCGAATCGAACGGCATGATGTGTTCCGAACGCGAGCTTGGCATATCCGACGAGCATAAGGGAATCATAGAGCTTGATAAATCCGCCAAGGTCGGTGCGCCGGTCGCGCCATACCTTAACCTTGATGTTTTATTCGTGGGTGAAATCACGGCGAACCGTCCCGACTATTTGGGAGTTCAGGGAATCGCGCGCGATTTGGCCGCGGGCGGATACGGAGAATTCAAGGGCGTCAAGATGCCCACTATAAAGGCTAAATTCAAATCGACCATCAAAATCATAAACGAAGCGTCCGACGTAGCGCGTCATTTCACGTTGCGCGAGATCCGCGGAGTGAACAACAGCGGTTCCAACGCCGAGCTTGTCGCATACCTTAACGGAATCGGAGCGAAGGTCATATCCCCGCTTGTCGACATGACCAACTTCATGTGCAACGACATGTGCCGCCCAATGCACGCTTTCGACGCGGACAAGATCAAGGGCGACATAGTATTGCGCCACGCAAAGGCCGGAGAAAAATTCGCCGCGCTTGACGGCGTGGAATATGTCCTAAACGCCGGCGATGTCGTGATTTGCGACGATGCGGGAATCCAATCGCTTGCGGGCGTGATCGGCGGAGCGCTTAGCGCATGCGATGCGAACACCAAAAACGTATTGCTTGAGTCCGCTTGGTTCGAGCCGGCGCATATACGAAAAACCGCCCGCATGCTTGGCATAAACACCGATTCCAAATTCCGTTTCGAGCGTGGAGTGGACGCAGAATTCGTCGTGCCAGGTTCCGACATCGCGACCTCGATCGTGCTTGACATCTGCGGTGGAGAATGCGGCGAGCTTATCGAATCCGGCAAGTCGGTTTACAAGCCTTATACAATCGATTTCGACCCCGCGTATTTCGTTTCGCGCATAGGCGTCGAGATGAACGCGAACGAGATGAAGACGCTTCTTGAACGCCTTTATTGCAAGGTCGAGGCGGGCAAGGGCGTGCTTGTCATCACTCCTCCGTCATGGCGTGCGGACATCGTGGCCAAAGAGGACATCACCGAAGAGCTTGCGCGTATAATCGGATACGACAAGCTGCCATCCGAGCCGGTCATGCCAACGGATTTCAAGCCCGTGCTTACCGCTCCGCAGCGCAAGAAATCCGACGCGAGGCGAGTGCTTGCGTCGATGGGATATATCGAGTGCTATACATGGAGCTTTGAAAATTCCAAGACGGCGTTTGTCGGGAAGGGCGTGAAGCTTCTCAACCCTATTATCGAAGAGCTGGACGTCATGCGAACTTCGATTATTCCAAATTTGCTTGTCGCATGCCGCGCGAATATCACGAAGTCGGTGCGGGCTTTATCGCTTTTCGAAATCGGTCCCGTGTTTTTCGGCGTTAAACCCGAGGAGCAGAAGGTATATGCCTCGGGCGTGAGCTATGGCGTTGCCGGCGACGGTGCTTGGGAAATTCCGAATATTGGCGTCAAGGTTCAGGACGCGAAGGCTGCGGCCTGGGCTGTTCTTGAAACATATAATGTGAATGTCGGGAATTTGAAATTGTCGGTGGAAAAACTGCCGGATTGGGTCAATCCCTATGCGTCCGCCTGGATTTATCAGGGGCCTGTGCGCCTTGGGCTTTTCGGCGAGGTTCATCCCATGTCCGTCAAAAAATTCGACGTCAAAGAAAAGGTAGTCTTCTTCGAGCTCGACCTGTCGGCTATCGTTGTCAAGGAGGCGAAGTCGACGGCAAAAAAAGCGCTTGTGATTTCAGAGTATCCGAGCAGCGAGCGCGACTTCTCTATGGAATTTGCCGACAGTGCGAAAATGGGCGAAGTGAAGGCCGCGATCGTGGCGCTTAAAAACCCGCTTATTACGAACGTAAAGATTTTCGACGTGTATAAAGGTTCGATGGGGATACGTCTTGAAATCGGGTCTATGGATAAGACCCTTACAGATGACGAGATAAACTCTGCGGTTGCGGCGGCGATGGAAGCTGCGAAGAAGTTGGGTGGCAAATTGCGTTCGGAATTCTCGTAATAGGCCAAAAGCACGTCCCGGGCAGGTGAGAACTTGTTCGAGCCAACGCCCGGGTGGGGGCGTGCGTTGGCCGCCTGCGGCGCGTTGCTTCTATATTCTTGATTGGGACGACTATCTACCTATTGTCGGGGTTTCTCTATTCTATTATAATCTATTTATAACCAACAAAGGAGATAAAAATGAGAATAGCAAGAAACATACTTTTCCGTGCGGCGCTTATAAACTATGTGCTTATAACTCTGATATGGTGTCTTTCAAGAACCGGGTGGTATATCGGTATGATTGAAAGCTTCACCGGCCTTGGCGGAATGACCGCGTATTTGTTCGTATTAAACCTGCTTTCGACATGGAAGGTGTTGACCGGCGTGTTCTTCCTTGTGCCCGCCCTTGCAATCTGGTGGCAGATGTGCGCGGATGCCAAGGAAGGCGAGAAATCGATGAAACCTAGAAAATAGTGATATTAGGGGTTTTCCCATAGGGGCGCTCCGCGGCGCCCTTTTTCATAAAATAACCTCTTGCAATTTTTTTTCAAAGTGGTAGATTCCGTAGAGTTAATTAACAAAACAATGGGGAAAATCAAAATGAAAATGAAAAACTTCGCAGCCTTGGCGCTTGCAGTAGTTCTTGCGGGTTGCAGCTCGACCTCGGATAGCCTTTTCGGCGGATCCGGTTCGCGCAAGGGCTCGGCAGACGGCGCGTTCGGCCAGACATTCGTCAAGAATAAAATCGAAAACTTCAAATCCGAGCAGGCACAGCTTCGCGGCGTGATCTCGGGCCGCCAGGATCAGCTTGCCAAAATGCGTCAGGACACCAACGCGGCAGTCGCGGAATACCGCACAACCGTCGCCCAGATCTCGGCAAAACTTAGCCAGGGCACGACCCCCGGCAATCCCGAGCTTATGGACCAGTGGCGTATCGCACGCTCGCGTCTTGAAAACGTAAGCGAGATCGCGTTCGACCTCAAGCGCCTTGTCGCCGACATCGAATCGGACGCCTCGATGGTAGACTATATGGTAGGATCCATACGCGCCTCGTTCGCAATCCGCGGTGCCACCGAGGACGAGCACAAGCAGCTTGCCGCACTTGAGGAAGAAGCTAAATCCATCGGTGTCGAAATCGAATCGTTCGCCCGCAACGTAGACCGCGAGGCCGAGCGCCAGATCGCATACGTCGAAGGCGAGCGCGCTAACCTTAACGACCTTGCGCTTAACATAAGGAACGGCCGCTTGTTCGGCTCGGGTTCGACGCGCGATTTCTTTGCCGGCGGAGGATCCATGTTCTCGAGCGATGAAGCATTCAAATCATTCCGCGAAGAAGCAGCGCGCGATTTCGCGCCCCAGGCAGCACCCAGCCGCCCCGTCTTCACCCGCGAAGCGCCGGTTTTTAACCAGGCTGCCGCAGCCCCTGCCGCCTCTGGCGCAAGGCTCGGTAGTGAACTCGCGCCTTCGGCTCGTGGAGTTTCCAGCGATTTGCGTCCCATCGTCGTCCTAAGGTTCGACCGTGCGGATATGATGTTCGAGGAGCCGCTTTTTCAAGCCGCCTCGCGTTCGCTTGAGCGCAATCCCGCCGCGACGTTCGAAGTTGTCGGCGTGACGCCGCGCGGCAAAAGCTCTGCCGATACCCAGAAATATGTCCGCGGTGTCGTCAAGGCGCTTTCCGACATGGGAATGCCCGCTTCGCGAATCGCGCTTTCGAGCATCGTCGGCGATGTAGCCGTGCATGAAGTGCGCGTAATCGAGAGGTAGTTTATTTTGTGCCTGGATTCCGGGTCAAGCCCGGAATGACGGCATAGTGGAGGAGGAGACGTGATTATAACTTGTCCGAAATGTAGGACCGAGTATAACGTGGACTCCTCCGCCCTGTCCGGTTTCGAGATTTTTTCCTGTTCCGAATGTGGATACGAATGGACGCCTGCGGGCGTCGCGTCGGTCCAGCCGGCCGCTACCCCCACCACCGCTCCCGCCAAAGAATCCGACATGGACAAGGGCAAGCTTATGCGAAGCCTCGGTCTTGCGCCCTCGAAGCGTTGCGGGCGTCCGGGTATAGGTATCCTAAAGGCCGTCCTTTGGGCTATCGCCGGCGCCGTCGTCGCCGCGGCGTGCGTTCTTGTCTTCGAGCATTATATGGGCGCGCGTAAAATCGTCGCCGAAAAACCCACCGACCTTTATATAGAAATCTCCAAAACTCCCGAATATTTCCGCGAGGGGCTTAGCGACTATATAATGGTGCGCGGGTCGGTCATAAACAATTCGCCAGTCGTGCGCGACGTGCCGAAGATAATGGTTCGTTTGCTTAACCGCGAGGGGCGCGTGATGCAAGAACAAGAACGCGAGGTCGAGGCGGCACGGCTTGCCCCGGGCGAGGCCGCATACTTCTCGTATAAAATCCTGCGTTTTTCCGATAAGATCGAAAAGGTTTCCGTTGACTTGGCGACCGACGGGCGGGTGAGATGAGGAAGTTTTTCGCACTTGTTTTGTTAGTTTCAGTTTTAGCGTTTTCCGATGTGTGCGCTCAATCTTGGGTGCGCGGGTTCGGAGTGTCCGATACGCGCTATGTAGTTTCGCTTAACCACGATTCAGCCCGAAGCCGCGTTGTTTATCGCGGAATATATCTTACGACTTTCCCGTGCTATTCCTCGACCGCTACGCAGTTTTACGAAACCTTGCCCGACAGGAACAGGGTGCAGATTTTCTGTCTTGCCCCGCCCGAGGAGTTGAACTTTTCCTTTAGCCTGCGTCCCATAGGTCAATTCGTTTCCAGGAACGAGCGCTGGGACGGATATTTGCGGTGCAAGGTCAACGTCCGCGGGCTTGGCGTGAATTCGGTAATACCACGACTTGAAGTCAATATCGACGAGTGCGAGCACCGCACGCTTGACGCCGCCGGGAACGCAAACCTTATACGCTTTGGCGGCGACATGATAGGTCAGCCGGTTCGCGATCTTGGCGCCGTAGTTGCGGGCGAGGCCACCCCGGTCATCGAAGCCGGCGTTGAATCGGATACTTTTTTCCATCAGACGCAGGCGACCGAGGGTGGGTCGATTCCTTATGTGGTTAATATAGAAGTTTCCAACTAGTGCCTAGTGATTTTGCACGATTAGCGGCGTCGCGAAGCAAAGGCGGACTGATCGCAGTATCCATTCAAGCATAAACCCAAATCCATCCGGTAGACAGCTCGACAGAGGAGAGCGCAGGCTCCGCCGGAGGGGGGCAAGCTACGCCTTCAGGCGGCCCGCGCTTCGTTTGGAGTAGCAATGCTTTACGTTTCCCCAAACGAAGCCTCGCCATCGCAATAACTCCCATCTCGCATCAGCAAACCACGCCGAGCAGGGCGGAAGCGTCTTGGGCGCGCACCGACTGCGTGGGGCGGCGTTCCGTCTTCGCTATACGCTA
>WQWV01000027.1 GCA_009785175.1 Alphaproteobacteria bacterium | reverse complement strand
TTGCGCTGTCCTGCGTCCAGCTCTTCGCAGGAGGGATTTGGGTTATATACTTCACTGGATACCGGGTTGTTGCCCGGTATGACGGGGTTAATTAAACCTTACTACACAATACGGCGGCGCAAGGACGGCCTTCTCGAAGTCGTTCAAATTATTTCTTATCACTATTTGGCGCAGAGCCTCGATATATCCTTTTTCGGTCGCATAGGACCCGATGCCGCGGGCCAACGCCTCGCCGCGCATGGGCAAATTCTTGCTTCGGAACTCCCTGCGTATCTGGCGCTTGCCGAAGTAATATCTTGTCCGGTTGAGGTTGAACGCATAGGCATCAACCGAATCGTATAGCGTGGGAAATGTGCGGATACGGTGGCGCTTGCCTTCCCCACGAGTCCTTGGCACCATGCCCGCGCCGCTCCAGGTCCATTCCGCGAATATCGAATTGCCGTCCATCAAGAACCTCGAGCTGCCCCAGCCGGTTTCCTGTATCGCCTGGGCCAAAGCCAATGAAACAGACACTTCGTCGAGCTTGCCGAAGACTTCGTCGTAGTTGCCCGACTTGCCGTATGTGTCGTATATGCCCTTTAGAAATTCCTTTTGCTCTGCGGTGCGGGATTTTTCCGGTAGTGCCGAAAACTCTATGAAGCGGATGCGTTTTGTGCGGAGGCTCTCGTTCTTTTTCAATATCAGCGGAAGCATGATTTTTATGAACATGTCGCGTTTGCCGGCGCCGGAATCCTGTGCATTGAAATCAAGCGGCATGGTGTCGATGAAAACCCTTGGCACCGTCGCCGTGCCGGCGCGAATCGATTTTAGGCAATAGTTCAGATCCATGAATTCCTTGTCCACAGACGCCACCTGGTCGAACCGATGCGACTCTTGATTAATAGCGACGACGGCGCTTGTTATTATAAGGGCGGCGAAGACGAAAAGGCCGGCGTAGAACGGGATAAGGTGGCGTTTGAAAAAATAGCGCCGGTAGACGGCGAGCCTGTCCTTGATGGGGTCGATAAATCTCATGTGCAGGGTAATATATATATAAGATTATTTGCTGTCAAGCGAACGCAGAGAGCGCAAACGCGCACAACCGCCTCCCCACGCAGGTGTGCGCGCCTATGGCGCTTCGCCCCTGCAGTCGGTTGTGGCTTGTATAGAAAGGAGTTGCATAGGAAATTTCCCCTGCTATAATTCCCGCTTGAGGAGAGATTATGGCTTTGCTGGCATTTCTTATATTATTTCCAATCGTTGTGTTCGTGCACGAGCTTGGTCATTTCTGGGCCGCGCGGCGGAACGGCGTCAAGGTCGAGGCGTTCGCGATCGGCATGGGCAAGGTCATCTGGAGCCGCAAGGACAAGCTTGGCACCGAATGGCGTTTATGTCTTTTCCCGATCGGCGGATACGCCCAACTTAAGGGTCAGGTAGATTCCGCGCGCCAGATTAAGGTCAAAAACCGCAAAAAGCTTGCCAGCGACCATTTCGAATCGAAAACCCGGTGGCAGAGGTTTTCCATTTTCGCGGCCGGGCCGGCTTTCAACTATGCCTTCGGCTTCTTGGTCTTCATGGGACTTTTCATGACGATCGGCACTCCAACGACCCAGCTTAACGTCGCAGGCGTGGTCGAGAATTCGCCCGCTCAGATCGCCGATATACGCGAGGGCGACATCGTCGTGCGCGTCAACGGCTTCGATCCCGAAAACATAAGCCGCGAGGTGCGCGAGGCGCCGCAGGTCCGCCTTGAGGTTTTACGCGAGGGAGAAACGCTTGAATTTATCCTTGTGCCGTCCGAGGAAGATGGCCGTAGGCGCGTTGGAATCAAATATTCCGAAAACGTAGTCGGATACGAGCGCCAAGGCATGCTTTCCGCCGCGTGGGAATCTGGCGACCGCATTTGGGAAATAACTACGCGCACTCTTTCGTTTCTTGGCGAGATGATCGTGGGACGGCGATCAACGTCCGACCTTGGCGGAATCATCACCATCGCAAAAGTCGGCGAGAACGCTATGAGCCGAGGGGCGTGGCGCTTCATCTATATAATCGCTTTCATTTCCATCAGCCTTGGCTTCTTTAATTTGTTGCCGATCCCGATCTTGGACGGAGGACATCTTTTCATCACGACCATTGAGGGGATATTCGACCGCGAGCTGCCCTCGATCGTCAAAGACGTATTATTCTTCATCGGGTTCGCGTTGGTCGTAGGGCTTATGCTTATCGCCAACGGCAACGACATAATCAGGTTGTTCAGATGAGATTCCTGCTTCTCGCAGCGCTGGTGTTTTTCGCGGTCGACGCGTGGGCGGGAAAAATCTCGCGCATAGAAATCGACGGCGCCAAACGCACCGACGAGGCGCTTATCAAAACTATAATCACTATCAAACCCGGCGATACGGTAAGCGACGAGATCATCGCGCGGAACCTTCAGTCGTTATGGAACTCGCGCTTCTTTTCATATATCAACATGAAGGAGGACAAGGGCGTCCTTAGAATCGTAGTCATGGAAAATCCTATCATCGCAGAAGTGTCCCTTAGCGGCAACACCGAAGTGCGCGAGGACGACATAGTCAAGAGAATGGCGACGCAGCCGCGGTCCGTCTTCTCCGAGGACAACATACGGCGAGACATCGAATCGCTTAAGGCTACATACAAACAACTCGGATTCTTCCGCGCCGTGATCTCGGCACGCACGTTCGAGCGTTCGGACAATCGCGTCGACGTCGTGTTCGACATCGAGGAGGGCGAGAAGGCCTATGTCCGAAGCATAACCTTTACCGGCAACACTATGTTCTCGTCGGCCCGTTTGCGCGAAGTGATAATGACGCGCGAGTTCCGATGGTGGCGCGTGTTCGAATCCATGGACACGTTCCACGAGGAGCGCGTGCTATACGACACAGAACTCTTGCGCAACTTCTATTTCGACAACGGATTTTTGGATGCGTCGATCAATTCGTTCGACGCGCGGTTATCGGACGACGGCACCAGCTTTTTCATCAACTTCGACATAACCGAGGGTTCGCGTTTCCGCGTAGCCGAAATCCTGATCGAATCGACTATACCGGAAATCGACACCGAGGCTTTGCGCGACGAAGTGCTTGTCCGCACGGGGCGTTTTTACGACCATCCGCTTGCCCGACGTTCAAGCGTCAACATGACCCGGAGGCTTGGCGGTATGGGCTATCCCTTCGCTAATGTCAACGTGCAGCAACGTCCCGACCGCGACACATCCGAGGTCGTCGTTATCTTTACAATTTCCGATTCCGTCAAATCATTCATCGACAAGATAAACATAAGCGGAAACGCACGCACACACGACGCGTTCATACGCCGCAACCTTATGTTCGACGAGGCGAGCGCGTTCAACTCGACACTGCTTGCCGGTTCGGAGCAGCGGTTGATGGGAACCGGATTCTTCAGCGGGGTGCGCGCGGTTCCCGTTCGTTCGACCGAATACCGCGACAAGGTCGACATCAACGTCGTGGTCGAGGAAAAGCCCACCGGCGAGATGACCTTCTCGGCCGGATGGAGCACCTATGAACGCGGGTTGTTGGAGTTTGGAATTAGGGAAAATAATTTCCGCGGCAAGGGGCAGGTGCTTGGCTTTTCCGCTATGTATAACTCGCTTCAAAACAACTACAACGTCAGCTTCTCGGAACCGTATCTTTTCGATCTTGATTTGATGGGCGGCGTGGACGTATTCTATTCCCAAAACAAATTCCGCCGATCGTATGGATACGACATAGATTCCTATGGCATAGCGCCAAGGCTTAGCTGGACATACAACGACAATTTATCACAGCGCGTGCGCTTCACGTGGCGGCACGACCAGCCCACGAACATAAACGAAAACCTTAGCCAGGTCATGCAGGACAACCTCGAGTCGCGCCAAACCTACCGCCTTGGCCAAACACTTATCTATCGCGACCAGACGATCGATTTCGTGAACAACACACGAAGCGGACATACGCTTTCGTATGGAACCGACTATGCCGGATTCGGCGGGGCGAAAAACTTTATACGCCACGATGCAAGCGCGCGGCAATTCTTTTCCTTCTTTGATCAGAACGTCCAGCTTGGGTTATTGGCCGAAGCCGGAAGCATAGAGGCGCTTGGCGGCACTAGGCTTTCCACGTCGGACAGGTATCGACTTGGCGGCGACTCGTTGCGCGGATTCGATTATTTCGGTATCGGAGCGCGGCCCGAGCAACCGCATCTTTGGCACTATTCGTTCGGCGGAAACTGGAAAGTGAACGGCACGGCGCAGCTTAACTTTCCGATTGGATTTCCCAAGGCCGCGAAAATCTCGGGCTATGTATTCTATGACTGGGGAACGCTTGGCCGGCCCGACGTTCCCGATATGTCGAATGTTTTATGGAGCGACCTGATCCGAACCTCATACGGTTGGGGCATAGCCTGGGAATCGCCGCTTGGCCACATGAATTTCAGCTGGGGCTATCCCATTACATACGAACCATACGACAGGCGTAGCCGCTTCCTATTTTCCATTGGGTCAAGGTTCTAGCTATGTTCCCTGAGGTTTGCTTTTAATTCCCCATGTGTTATAATAAGGACAGAGATGAAGAAAACTATTGATATCGCCTACACTATCGGCAAGGCGCGGTGGAAGTCGACCGCCGTGTCCATAATATCCATGTTGAAAAACAGGCGCGGGTATTCCTATCGCATACATATAATCGCCAAGCCGGATTTGATGGCCGACAAGGACGCGCAGGCCACTATGAAAAAAATCGTGGCGAAAATCGACAAGAAATCCAGCGTCAAATTTATCACGTTCGACTATAAGAACGCATCTATAAAATATTCCGACGACATGCCGTTCGGAGGGGGCGTCTGCTATTTCAAACTCGACCTGTTTAGGTTGCTTCCGAACATAGACCGCGTGATATTTTTGGACGACGACACCATAATTATGCGTCCGCTTGACGAGCTTGCAACCATGGACCTTGGCGACAACTATCTTATCGTGTTCAAGCCCGGGCAGGCATTCAAAATCATGGCCGACGGCGACAAATACGGCGAGCTTGTGCAATTGAACGCCGGAGTCCTTGTATTCAATCTTAAAGCGATAAGGGAATCGAAAGTCTACAAATCGTTTCCGAAACTGATCAAGGACGAATGCCTATCCTTTGAACAGGGGCTTCTTGCCGTCGCTTTCAAGGGACATGTGAAAATGTTCGACGGCGACACACACTACAACTATCGGACCCATGCGGATTTCGCGCCGGGCAAGAAGATAGGAATCATACACTATACCGGAAAAAAACCATGGTTCTTCCCGACGCGCAAGATGTTCACGTGGTGGAAGTATGCAGCCAAGTCGCCTTTTCACGCAGAATTCTTGAAAAACTTCCTGCATAATTTCTTACTCTATATAACGGTAATGCTTATCCCAAGCAAAAAATTCCGCCATCGTCTGCGCGGCAAATACAGCAAGGTTTGAGGTTCGCGATGGCGCCGGCGTATCCTATCGATTTGGTTTGTCTTTGGGTCGACGGGGACGACAGGAAAATCGCCGCGAAACGCAACGCCGCACTTCGTAAAAACAAAATGCAGCTTCCGACATCGGCTATGCGGGACAACCGATATCGTGAAAACGAAGAGATAAAATACCTGTTGCGTTCGGTCGAAAAATTCGCGCCGTGGGTGCGGCATATCTTTGTCATAACAGACGACCAAAGACCGAAGTGGATTAAAACGGATTCGAAAATAACTATCGTCGACCACAAGGAAATAATACCGGAAGAGCATCTTCCGACATTCAACTCGTCGACGATAGAAATGTTCCTTCATAAAGTTCCAGGACTATCCGAGCATTTCATATTCGCAAACGACGACATGTTCATAGGCCGACCGGTCAAACCCGACTTTTTCTTTGACAAGCGCGGCAATCCGATCGTGATCGTAAAAGAGCGGAAATTCACGCCGGACAGGTCGAGCGCGAGCCGCACCAGCCGCCACTTTTCACGCAAGATAAAGCGCATGGTCGGCATAGTGAAAGACTTTACGGGAATAACGTATAACGTATCGTTCAAACATGCGTTCGAGCCGATGCGGAAATCATATATCGCGGATAATTTTCGCGATATGGGCGAGCCTTCGCCGTTCATCATAACGCCTTTCCGCGCGTTCGGGAACTATCAACGCATAATACTTAGCATGTTCGACAACGCCAAGGGACGAAATACTTTGGTCCTTAACTGGCGCATATCGGAGCGGCGCATAATTTATGACCCGTTGCGCGACAGCGCGGCTAGGCGAGCGTGGCATCTTGCGCTATGGGCGGCGGCAAGCGTATTCGGATTCGTAAAATACGATTGCTATGACAAGGACTTCGTCCTGCTTGGCGCGCTTAAAAAATATAGGCCCACCATGTTCGCGGTGAATGATACCTCGAGCAAAAGCAGGTTCGATAAAATCAAATCATACCTCGATACAATGTTTCCGAAAAAATCGAGGTTCGAGAAATGAGCCGGACGCGCAACATAGTTTCGCTTACTTCGTTTCCGGCGAGAATCAACGGCGTCCATCTTGTCATAAAATCCATGTTCGCACAGACGGTGAAGCCGGATATGGTCGTGCTGTATCTGGTTAAATCCGAGTTTGAAAATTCAAAGGGCGCGCGCGTGCCGCCGTCGCTTGAAAAACTGGTCGGCCGGCGTTTCGAAATCCGGTGGGTCGAAGATAATATAAGATCATACAACAAGCTTTATCACGCTTTGCGCGATTTTCCGGACGACAATATAATCACGATCGACGACGATAAAATCTATCGGCCGCGGATTATCGAACGTCTTCTTGCCGTGCACAAAAAATATCCCCGCGCCGTCGTCGCCCATCGCGTGCGCCTGGTGCGGCTTGATAAACCATATCGCAAGTGGCACAGGCTTAGGGGCTGGCTTATGCCGTGGGTTCGCGCGCCCAGGTTTTCGCTTTTGCAGACCGGAGTCGGAAGCGCGCTTTATCCTCCGCGCTGCATGCACAAAGACGTGTCGAACAAGGAGCTTTTCACGCGGCTCGCTCCGCTTGCGGACGATCTTTGGTTTTGGGCGATGGCAGTGCTTGCCGGCACACCAATCGCGCCCGTGCCGTTCGGATATCTTTCGAATACGGATGTCGACGGTTCGCAGAGCGTGGGATTAAAATTCATAAACTATGCACAGAACAAAAACGACGAGCAGATGAAGAATATTATTTCCTATTATCCCGAGTTGTCCATGTTGTTGCGCGGCTGTTAAAAATATGCTATCATAATATCGAAGGAGATTTCCATGAAGGTATCGCTTGCCGCATTGCTGTGCGCGCTTTTTGTTTTCGACGCTTATGCCCAGGCTGCGCCAGATTCAAGGATTCGCGCAGGAACGGTTCGGCGCCGCGTTGCGCCTTCGGCAACCCCTACAACCACCCCTTCAGGAGTTTCACAGCAATATGTGGATCAGGCGATCGGGCAGGCCGTGGCCCCCTATGACGCGCGCATAGAATCGCTTGAGGAATCGGTCGAAGAAATCGAAGGCGAGATAGAAGGCATTCAATCGGAAATCGAGCGTCTTCGCGCCGAACAGAAAAATCAGATAACAAAATCCGACGTCGCGAATGTTAAGACCGCGGCCGTATCAGCCGCTGTTGCCGCAGCCGTAGACGTCGCCGAATCCGTGGCGGTCGAGGAATACATCAAGGGCATACACAAAGCTTGCAACGCGATCAGCGGCGAAGACCTTGACGAGCTTGTAAAGAAAGCCAGAAGCGTGAGGGGCTGGGCTACCACAGTAGCGATCGGTTCGGGCGTGGCGCTTGGTGCAGGAGTTTACACCGGCGCTGGAAATGTAATCGTAAACAAAGGCAAATTTACCGAAGACGTAATATCGCAGAATGAGAGGAGACAAGGCACTACTCAAACTACTGCCTCGAACATAGCCGGCATCGCAGCAACCGCAGGCCAGATTACCGCAACCGCTGGATCGGTCGTGAACCTTGCACAGCTGATGGGATTTGCGCCGCTTGTCGACAGGATTTGGAACCAAGTGTCGCGATGCAAATCTGCGGTCGATGTGAAATCCATTTCCGGCGATCAACGCGTGCATGCGGTGCAGAAAGCTTGCTATGGAATCGACGAGGGCCTTTTGCAATCGATCAAGTCCGAAGTCAACAACGTCATGATCGCATCGGGCGTGTCGGGCGTTGCGGGAGGAGTCGGTGCGGCGCACTCGCTTGGCTATGTCGGCGCGAAGAAATCGGACGAGGAAAAAAAGCAGCAGGGTATAGTCGACAGGACGCTTGAGAATAGGACAAACGCTCCGACAGCTTTGATCGCCAGTGGCGCGGGCGTTATCGGTTCCGCAGTCGCGGCGGGGCAGGCGGGATCGATGGCCGACAAAGCTTCGACTTTGAGAGCGCAGATCAATAATTGCAAGCAGGCTGCGGGTAATTATTTCAAATAAGAACCTCTGAAATCATCGCGAATTAGCGGCGCTTACTTCGCATAAACTTTTCGGTCATGGAAGCGTCAAGTCCACTCCATCAAAGCTTTGCTTGTAAGCTTGCTTATCGTGCGATTCGAGAGGTTCGGTGAGATGAAAAAGTATGACAATGATACTTGCGCGGACTCCTTTTTTATGGTATAATCGGACGAGAATAGGAGAGTTTCTATGCGTCTTAAAATTTATGCTTCGGGCATTTTTGCGCTTATGATGGCGCTTGCTGTTGATGTGGTCGCACAAACCTTGATACCTACGCGCGGATCGGCGGCGGATACTCGTTTGCGGCTTGGCACAGGAGGTTCGAATCCGGCGGCGCCCGTGGCCGCTGTGCGTAGGCAGGAAGCAGTCGTCGTCGACAATCCGATGATTTACGCACCGGTTGTCGGAACCGTTCAGACCAAGCGCACGATCACTTTGCCGGCCGGCAAAGTATTCAGCGCGACCGAGGCGGTGCTTGGCGGCGGGGACGTCGTGCTTTTATCCGATCTGCTTTCCAAAGTTATGACGCCGGCCGCGTTTTCGGCATGGCAGAACGATCCTGAAATCATCCGCGTGCAAAATCGCACAAGCGGAAACTCGGCAACGTTCCGCGATCAGAATATCCAGAATCGCGAGTGCGCGTCGCTTGTCTTCTTGAACAAAAATACTTTCGTGTCCGAGCGCGAATGGCTTGCCATGACGTTCGAGGATATCAAGGCCGATTATCTGCCCGCTATCAAGGCCGGGAAAATCGGCTGTGCGGGTCCTACATTTTTGGTCGCCTATAACGGTCTTATGAAAGGCGGCACAACTACCGATCCGATCGACGCGACATACGTAAACGCGGTCGAGGCAATTTCGGTTCGCATCGCGGAACCTCATGACACCGACATCACAGCCGTCCACCCGAACGCGCGCGAGATGAAACAAAAGCTCGACGGGTTGTCGCGAATGTTCGGAGCGCTTGCGAATCCGCTTAACACAGTGCTGCTTGATTCCGGAAAGTGCAACGAGATCAAGATGGACGAGGCGAAAGGAATCAGAAACGCGCTTATCGGTGCAACAGTGCTTGGCGGCGCAGGTGCTGCGGTCGGAGCGACCGGAACAATAGTCGGCGCAACAGGAAGGTAAGGCAGATATGAAGAACAGATACAAAATCTTTTTGGCCTTCGCGTTTATGAACATATCGTTCGAAGGTGTGATCGGGCAGATCGATCAGAACCGGCTTGAGATGGAAAGGTTGAACAACACCGCAAATACGCCCGGAAGCTATACGCAGTATGTGAATTCTTTGAACGCACAGCCGGCGCCTGAGGGAACTGCCACGCCTGTGGCCGCTCCTGCTCCTGTTGACGGCGCTATAGCAGCGGCGGATACTCCTCTTGGCGAGGCCGGTTCCGAAGCCGCTCCTTCCGGCGGAAACAACAGAGCTATTTCCGGTGCGCTTGATTTGGTCGGCGGCGCTGCGGCCGTAGGTGCAGGAGTATGGAAAGGCCTTAGCGTCGACAAGTGGGAGCAATTCGCCCGATCGGTCCGCGCATGCTCGGGCGACGTAGACGTGCTTCGCCGCACGATCCACATAAACTACAACCGTCAAGCGGCTCAGATAAACCTTACACTCAACGACGACGGGGGAATTACGACGGTGGACGTCGTGTCGAATCCGGAATACAGAATCTTGCAATAGGAGCAAAACATGAGAACCGCAAAAAAATTACTTGCCGCATCGCTTGCCCTTTTGGTCGGATTATCAGTCGAGGCGCAAGTCGTGCGAGGACGCGCGGCGGCGACATCCGCCCCGCAAGCACTTATCCTTGGCGATACGCAGTATTTCAAAAATCCCGAGTTGACCATCGGATACGGAACCGAAGTGCCGCTTTATGAAATAATGTTCAACGAGCTTATGCCCGCGGCGTTCAACACATGGCGCAACAATCCGCAAATCGTATCAATCTTTAATGGTCAGAATCCGCGCGGCATGACGCCGTGCAACGTGGCCGGACAACCCGCAGGTTGCCTACGCTATTCATGGGAAGCGCCGTGCGTCAGCATCATGTGGCGCAAGGTCGACCACGTGATAAGCCTCGAGCAATTCATCGCTTTGCCGGTCGAAGCGCGCCCGGGATATGTGCCTATCCTTCGTGCGGGATCACAGGCGCAATGCGGCGGCAGGACGCCTCCTCCGCATTTATACTTGATAATTTGGGACGGCATAACCACTCCTACTCATGGCCCCGTAGTAGACGTGTCGAACGCACGACCGCTTAGCGTCGCACGCATACGAATGACCACCACCGGCGAGGCGCGCAATATTCCCGGCGTGTCAGAGGGAACAACCGTGGAGAACGTTTTCCGCCGCACATACGAGGACTATAACGCCGCGATGTTCGAACTTGCGCCCAAGCTTCACGACTTCATCGTAAAATGCGGAGATAGGCGCGGAGCCAACGGCTGGACCGGCGAGATCGACCACGACGTGTTCGCTTCAATTCGCGGAAAGCTTTGGGGAACCACCGCTGCGTCGGTCGGAGGCGGAGCTGTTTCCATGACCGCCGGCGGACTTAAGATCGCGGGCAAGGGAGGAGTAGTCGCCGACGTCATGTCAGGCGTGGGTGCGGGCGCAGCGGGTATCGCGGCCGGTATCGACTATTTCACACAGCGCGAAATCGCAGCCTTCATGGACAAGATCGAGGCGTGCATACAAGCGCGCGCGGACTTGAAACGTTCGGTGCAGCTTAGCGTGTCCGGCGGGCTTGCCGTATACACCATACACTCGCAGAACGAATTTTCCGGCGGCTCGCGACCGATCACGATCAAGGTGAAGCCTTCGAGAGTTTCAAGCTATGACGTTTCGACTCAGTTTGGGCAGCAGGCGCAGAGGTAAACTTCCAATTTCGGGCGCCTACTGGGTTCTCGTAAAAAATAATTCCGCACGTAATAAGAAATACGTTTGTGGATTATTTTTTATTCCGAACCGTCGTAATCGCCTCAAACTGAGAAGTTTACGGTTTTTCCTTTCTTGTTTGTTGTCATTCCGGGCTTGACCCGAACGCCGCTCGGCGGTATAATTATTGAATGTTCAAAAAACTATTTAATAAAAAAAAGCGCGTGGTGCTTGCCGCCGAAAACAAGCCGGGGAAATTTTCCGGAACGCTTGGCGTATTCGCCGCCATCATGCTCGCGCTTGTCGTCCGAAGCTTCTGGTTCGAGCCGTTCCATATACCCTCCGGTTCGATGTTTCCCGGACTTGCCGTCGGCGATTACTTATTCATTTCAAAAAGCCGATACGGATATTCAAACCACTCGTTTCCGTTTTCGCCACGTTTAATAAACGGACGCGTATTCGCATCGGCCCCCGAACGCGGCGATGTGATAGTTTTCAAAAAAACCAAGGGGCGCGCGGAGAACTATATAAAACGTCTTGTCGGAATGCCGGGCGAGGTAATACAAGTCCGCGGCGGAGTTCTTCACATAAACGGCGAGGCGGTTGGGCGCGAGGAGGCAGGGCGTTTCTGGATTCTTAGTATTCCAAAGCGCGAGCGCGGGGCGCGGCGGATAGACTATATGCTTGAAGATGGAAGGCGGGTTTCGATCGAGCGCTCAAGGCGCGTGTTCATCGACGGTGTTCAGCTTGCGCCAAGCGACTTCACTTTGTCGTTCGACAATCGCGGCGGGGCGGCGATATATGCCGTTCGCAAATATCTTGAAACCTTGCCCAACGGGGTTTCGTATTTCATTCTTAAAGACCGCGCGGACGCGGACGATTACACCGAAGAGTTCGTCGTGCCGGCGGGGCATTTCTTTATGATGGGCGATAACCGCGACGACAGCACGGACTCGAGATTCCTTGACAAGGTTGGATTCATCGCGGCGGACGAGCTGATGGGCCGCGCGAAATTCGTCATGCTTTCTTCGCGAAAATCCGCCGCATGGTGGCAGGTGTGGAGCTGGCCCTGGGCCGTGCGGTGGGAACGCACCGGGAGCGGTATACGATGAGTATGAGCTTGCCCCAATTCAAAAACGAATCCTTGTTGCGGCGCGCGCTTTCGCACTCAAGCGCGAATAAATCCGCATCGAACGAACGCCTTGAATTTTTGGGCGACCGCGTCGTCGGGTTGGTCGCGGCCCAGATGCTTTTCGAATCGTATCCCGACTTGCCTGAGGGCGAGCTTGCGCTTCGGCATTCAAAGATCGTGTCCGCGAAATCCTTGGCCGAAGAGGCCGCACGTTTGGGCCTTGGCGAAATGATCTTACTATCGGCGCAGGAAAAGCGTCGCGGTGGCGCCAATAACGAAAACATCCTCTCGGACGCGTTCGAGGCGGTGGCGGGCGCGCTGTTTTTAGACGGCGGGTATGTGGCGGCGGAAAAATTCCTGCGTGCGGCTATGAAGGATAAAATCATTGCGGCAGGAGTGTTTGCGAAAGATTCCAAAACACATCTTCAGGAGGAATGCCAGAAGCGTTTCGGAGCGCCGCCAAAATATACTTTGCAAAAGCAATCCGGTCTTGACCACATGCCTTTATTCGAAGTGATCGTGCGCGTGGGGAACGAATCTTTCCTTGGCGCGGGCAAATCGAAAAAAGACGCCGAGCAGGCCGCGGCCGCGGCAGCGCTTAGAGGTTTCGCGAATGACTAAACCTTTCACAATCTATACCGAGCGCGACTTCGACGGACTTCGCACCGTCGGAAAAATGGTTGCGGAAACGCTTGACTTCATCACGCCATACGTTGTCGCAGGCGTGTCCACATACGACATAGACAGGCTGGTCGCCGAGCATACGAAAAAAATCGGCGCAGTGTCCGCATGCCTCGGATACAACGGTTATCCCAAGTCCTGCTGCGTGTCGCGCAACGACATAATCTGCCACGGAATTCCATCGAAAAAAGAAGTGCTGGCCGACGGCGACATAGTCAACGTCGATTGCACGCACATATTCAACGGATACTTCGGCGACTGTTCCCGCATGTTCGTGATCGGCGAGGCGGCGCCGCGCGCACGCGAGCTTGTCAAGGTCGCATACGATTCCATGATGGCGGCGATCGGCGTGTGCCGCGACGGGGCAAGCTTCGGAGAAATCGGGCGCGTGATTTCGGCGTTGGCCGGCCGGCATGGATTTTCCATTGTCGAGGATTTTTGCGGACACGGAATCGGACGCGTATTCCACGAGGCGCCGAACGTGCTGCACTATGAAAACCCCTTGTCGGACAAGATGATCATGCGGCGCGGCATGGTGTTCACAATCGAGCCGATGATAAACGAAGGAGCGATCGAGCCCGTGATCGCCGCCGACGGCTGGACTGCGCGGACAAAGGACGGAGGGCTTTCGGCGCAGTGGGAGCACACGATCGGCATTACCGATTCCGGTGCCGAGATTTTTACGAAACTCTGAAATCGAGCCAATGAACTTCGCCCCACACAAACGCCAAATGCTCTTGGCGATCCCGCCTTCGCCACAACCTTTCTATACCTTTAGCTCTCCAGCGAGCTTGCTCGCTGCGCGCACCACGCCGCCCCCACGCTGTGCGTGCGCGCCCCAGGAGGGGACACGCCGCCCTGCTCGGC
>WQWV01000026.1 GCA_009785175.1 Alphaproteobacteria bacterium | reverse complement strand
TCGCGTATTTCAATATAAACGGATTTTCGAAGCTTAACAAAGAGGCGGGATACGCCGCCGGCGACGAGGTGATTTCGGGTATCGCGAACGTGCTTACCTCTACCTTGGATAAATCGTATTCGATTGCGCGCATGAAGTCCGACGAGTTCCTTGTCATAATCCAGGACTTATACGAGCAGTCGGAAATCGAGGCGGCGGTCGGGAATATTAAGACGGCGATCGAGGCTCCGAACGCGCTAAGCAAACGCGTCAAGGGCGTCAAGGTTTCGATCGGAGTGGCAAGCTATCCGTTCTCGGGCGACGATGTCGACAGCCTCCTAAAGGCCGCGAAATCCGCGGCGACGAAGGCCAAGGTGGCGGGCGGCTCGCAAATCGTCTATGACAAATCGTTCAGCGATCTGGCCGGCGGGTGAGATGAACCATATTCGGCATATATACTCTCATCATGCTCAAGCAAACACGCCGAGCAGGACGGAAGCGCCGCATGGCGCGCACGACTGCGTGGGGGCGGCGTGTGCGCGCAGCTCGCAAGCTCGCTGGGAGTTGCAATGATAAAAACCGCCAAACGCACGTTAAAAAAAATCTATGACTGGGCCATAGCCGCGGGTCGGTCGAGGCATGCGATTTGGGCGTTAATATTCGTATCGTTTTTCGGCGCCACGTTCTTTCCGTTTCCGGCGGAAATCATAATGCTGCCTATTATGTTCGCCGCGCCGCGCCGGGCGTGGCATATCGCAACGGTCGCGCTTGTCGCCTCCGTCGCCGGCGGGATCAGCGGTTATTTTCTGGGATACTTGTTCACCGGCACGGGCGAATACCTTATGGGAATGCTCGGCTATTCGATCTCCGATTTTGCCGAGATGTTGGACAAGTATGGCTGGTGGGTGGTGTTCGCCGGCGGACTTACCCCTTTCCCTTACAAGATTATATGCGTAGCAAGCGGCGTGATGCAGATAAACTTTGCGGTGTTCTTGACCGCCTCGATCATCTCGCGCGGGCTAAGGTATTACCTGATCGCCTGGCCGATTTATATTTATGGCGAGCGTGCAAGGAAATATATCGAAAAACATCTCGAGCTGATAAGCGTTTTATTGTTTATTCTGCTTATCCTTACCGCCTGGGCGTTTAGCTAGCCCGCTCGTCATTCCGGCCTTCGCGCCGGGAACGAAGTGAACGCGTAGCGGACAATCCAGCTATAAATATCCCTTGACTATTCGCCTCGGGGGGGGGTATTTTGTCCATACACAAACAAATAGGATTAAAAATGAAAAAAGTAAAACCCGGCATTTATGAAAAATCCGAAATGGACTTACTTAAAAATGTTGTTTCGTTCCTCTCGTTGAAAACACCGCAGCAAACCAAATTTAGAGACCTTGATTCCACTTCCGGCTATGCCGGAGTCGAAGACACGCACGACCCTGTTTACATTACCTTTACTTGGGTCATGGAGTTTGCCGCCCCCGGATCTGGAACCCATTTTTTACGCCACAAGATACGCGAGCGCGGCCCGGAAACTTTCACATGCACGCACGGAAGCGGCGGCCAATTTGCATATTCCGAAGGAGTGCTTCAAGAGGCAGCCATAATGGCCGACGCAGCTTGTTATGTCGCTCCTATGCTTGAAAAGAAAACGGTCAATTTCGCCGATGGCCAAAGGTTCCTTGCGGACATTCTCAAAGGCGGCAAATTGAAAACCAAAGAGGCCAAATGGCTGATCGGCGATTTGCAGTTCCGAGTTCTCATGATGGAAAAGGCGTTCGCCAAGGCCGTTAAGGTTGGCGCCCCTTGGTTTAATAAGTCTAGATAGAAATAATTTAATGACTCAAATCTCTTCTTGCGGGCAGTTAAGCTAGACGGCACGCCGCGGCGAAACGAGGCCCCGCTGGAAGGGATTTATGTTTTATGGGGGGCGAAAGCCTAATGTTTAATCTGCCTGCGAACGCAACGTAGGTTGCCTTCGTGCGGCGAGCTCACCTTCGGCTCGCATTTTGCCTAGCTATTTCAATCTCCTGTCGCAACTCCTCGCGATTTAACTTGCAAAGTCTTTTATAAAGCCCATAGGGCGTCCAAACCCTAGCGCGTAAACCGATAATCCTCCGCGCCACTTCGACGCATGAAATCATAGATAAGTTCACCCCGCCGGGCAAATCGTCCCGCACGCCCACCTTTGCACAGCTCATTTGTTTCCTTATGCACAATCTTACGAAAGCCTCCGCGCTGTCGATGCCGAATATCTCGATCCGATTTCCGATAGGATTTATTACGGTCTGACCCACGATGACAAAGCAATGCCTGTATCCCCTACGTAAAAACAGCCGCAGCCACCAAAGCGTCGTTTCCCCCGAAAACACTACCCAAGCATGCGTAGCAGGTCTAAGCCCTACGCCGTCGCGCATAGCACGATCCGCTTTTCCACGAACAGCTCGGTCAGAAGCTTCATCGCTCCCTCCCAAAGCGCAGCGTCGCGTTCTTCGACCTCGATCCGTCCATCCGGCACGATTTGCATATCGCCGAACTTCATCAATGCGTCGATATGCGCTCGTCCGATCTGTCGCGCAAGGTATAGGCGTGAAAGACATACGTATATGTCGTCTATTTGACATACTTTTTCGACCCCTTGCTTTTCACGCTTTGCTGCAAGCGGGTTTCGCTCGCGATTTCGGCAATACCAGAACCAGGCCTCTTCGGCCGAACTAAATACGGCAAACCCCTCGAAATCGTCATTATTGGTTGGAATATAAGCATAAACAGTGTTCTTCATTTCCCCTCCTTTAAGTCTAAAGCAAGAACACGCTTCAAACTTCCAGGACTTTATCCCCCTTTTGTTCTAATTGTCAATAGAAAAAAATAAATTTATAGTTGATTTATTGAAAATATTCAACTAAGGTGGGAAAAGAATACGGAAACAAGAAAGGGGACATACTATGGAATATGAACATGACAAGATCTGGACAACTATAGATCGCATGGCGCTTTTGAACGGAATTTCGGTATCTGCGCTTGCAAAGAAAGCCGGACTTGACGCAACGGCGTTCAACAAAAGCAAACGGTTTTATCCGTGCGGCAAACGTCGCTGGCCTTCGACCGAATCGGTGTGCAAAGTAATGCGCGCCACCAATTCGGATTGGAGATACTTCATCGACATGATGGCGTCGTGCGATTGCCGTCCCAGCGTCGACGAGCTCAAACAGGCGGCTTAAGTCAAGAGCAAGTGCGTCCGACCGCCACTTCACTTCATCATGCTATCGCGCTAGTGTGATGAAGTGCGCGCACTTGCGTCCAACAGCTTTCCATGCTACAATACTCGCTATGGAAAAAGCCCTCAAGAACGTAAAAAAAAACATAGTCCGCATGGCGTTCGAGGCCCAGGCTTCGCATGTCGGCAGCGCGCTGTCTTGCGCGGATATATTATGGGCTATTTACACCCGAGCTGCGAATATCACGCGGCGCAATCTTAAATCCCTCGATCGGGACAAGGTTGTTTTATCAAAGGGCCACGCGTCCGCCGCTCTTTACGCTGTCCTTGCGGAATTAAAACTAATAAATCCTAAATTGCTTGATAAGTATTATATAGACGGTGGAGTTCTGCCGGGCCACCTTGATTATATGGTTTCGCCGGCCATAGACGCGACTGCGGGCTCGCTTGGTCATGGCGCAAGTATTGGCGTAGGCATGGCGCTCGCCAATCCCGATCGCAAAGTTTTCGTAGTGATGGGCGACGGCGAAACGAACGAGGGCAGCGTCTGGGAGGCCGCGCTTTTCGCCGGCACGCACAACCTTTCCAATCTCATATTTATAATAGATGAAAACGAGTTGATGATCTACGGCGATTCTAAATCCATCATGGATAATACCAACATCGCCGCGCGTTTTCACTCGTGCAGGTTCGAGGCGTTCGAGGTCTACGGCCACGACATAGAAACGCTTGCGAAAGCCTTGAACAAACCCTCAATGAAACCCAAGGCGATAATCGCGCATACGCTAAAGGGCAAGGACGTTTCGTTCATGGAAAACAAGGCGGAATGGCATGGCCGCAAACCCACGCGCGAAGAATACTTGAAAGCCGTCAAGGAGATCGACAATGCGTGATCAGTTCATAAAAACGCTGATGGCGCTTGCCAACCGGGATAAGCGTATATGGCTTGTAGCAGCCGACATCGGAAACGAATTGCTTGACCCGTTTATCAAGCGTTTTCCCGAGCGGTTCGTGAACGTAGGTATCGCCGAACAGAACGCTGTCGGCGTCTGTGCCGGCCTTGCGCTTTCGGGCAAGATTCCATTTTTCTATTCCATCGCGCCGTTCGTTTACGCGCGCCCCTTCGAGTTTGTTCAGGTCGACGCCGCGTATATGGAGCTGCCCATAAAATTAATCGGTGTCGGCGCGGGCTTTGGATACGGCTCGCTTGGCGCCACACACCATGCGATTCAGGACGTCGCGGTCATGCGCGCGCTTCCGAACATGAAGGTCTTCTCGCCCGGTTCTAACGAGGAGGTCGAGGCACTGCTCCGCGCAACGATCAAAGACAAGATGCCGTGCTATATGCGCCTTGATAAGGGTGCTGGATTTTCTTTACCTCGTCATTCCGGCCCCCGAGCCGGAATCCATGGATACCGGGTCAAGCCCGGCATGACGAATGTTAGGGCGGGCAAGCGCGCAGCCATAATCGCCACCGGCAACATGCTAAGGGACGGCATAGCGCTCGCCGAAAAATTCGGCACCGCTCTCTACTCCGCGCATACGCTGAAACCCTTCGATTCCGCCACGATTCTGAAATTGGCAAAAAACAAAACACCAATAATTTCGCTGGAAGAACACTCTATAATCGGCGGTCTTGCCACCTGTATCGCCGAAACGTTGGCGTTCAATGGTATCGCGGCAAAGTTCCTTCCGATCGCGGTCGATGACAAGTTCTCGCACTACGTGGGTTCCGAAAAATATATCGCCGAACGCATGGGCCTTGGCAATCTCGAGAAAAGGGTTGCGAAGTTCCTCAAAGATGCTTAGGCTTGGGACATGGACATACAACTACTAAATTTGGTCGCTCTTCCTGGCACATGCGAGGGTGTGCGCCTTTACCACAAAGGAGTTTTGCCTTTTTACGAGATAAAAAACGCCACAGTCGAATATGACAACATCTTTCCCTTTGTTCTAAAGGATAGTCGGGTCGTAAGTCGGTTTTTTGGCGATGTTAACCCTTCTGATTATGCCAAATTTCAGGAGTCGCTCGCGGTCTATGCGAATAATTCGGGCCAGCCTAAAAAACGTCTTCCCGAAGTGGCGGAGGCTGCTTTTCTAGCGTCCATAGGCGGCAGCATGAATTATTGGCATTTTTTGTTCGAGGACGCGCCGACCATCATGGAGCTCGAGTCCGCGGGCTTTGCCGGCAAATATATTTTCCCCGCAAATCTTAAAAATTATATAAGGGAGCCTTTGGAGCTCCTCCTTGACGCTGAACGCATAATGTGGATTAACGAAGGCGAGGCAATGCCCGTCGCCAACCTTGTGATTCAACCGTATCAATTCAATCTAGGCAACATAGTCCAGGGCGAGTGGACCCTTTCCGTACGCAACCGCATACTTCCCAAAATCCCGGACCTCATGGGGGGGGGAAATATCCCAAGCGCCTTTGGGTTCCACGCATAGGCACAAGGAGGCTCCTCAACGAACACCAGATTACTCCGATTTTTAAGCACTATGGCTTTGAAACAGTGATTCCCGATAATCTTTCCGTGGCCGAACAGATACGCTATTTCTATAATGCGGACCATGTAGTTATTCCGCATGGCGCGGGTTCCTCGAACCTGCTTTTTATGCGGCCGGGGACGAAATTTCTCGAGCTTTTTCCGTTCACGTGGGGACCTAGGCATGTTGTCAAGTTGGCGCATGTTCTGGATATAGATTTCCGCGAATTGACCGAAAATCCGAATATGGACGCCCTTGACCGGGAAAGGGCCTTCGATAGTTCTTATTTTAACTCGCGCGATTACATAATAAGACCCGACCGTGTCGAGTACATGATTAGGCGCATGATTCATGGTTGACACGGCCCTTACATTCCCTTGACCCGCCCCTGAAAATATGGTATAATCCCGCGTGAGAGAAGGCGCGGTTCATAATGCCGCGAGTATGCCATGGCCCAAGACAATAATGATAAATTAATCCTTCAGCAACAGGTGGGTAATCTTCGTGATCAGCAAGTGGATTATATCGACTACCTCTCGGACCATGCGGGCGATGTCAAGGGCACGAACGAATACATCAACGGCGCCGGCGGTTATAAGGCAAGGCTGGAGCAGGTCGAGAAGCTGATCGATTCCGATCCCGCTGCGGCCAAGGCGCTGCTTCAAGAGCTCACGCCCGACATGAACCAACACGTCGAGCGCACTTTGAATCCCGAGCTGAAAAAGCAGGGCAAAAAACCGGTCGAACCGTTCGCCACGGTCGAAGAGCGTATCCTCGGCGATCAGGTTCAAGACGTGCTAAACGAATTCGACGGCTCCAAAATGGAGCGCATCCGTTCCGCGACCGAGCTTGAGAATCAGCGCATGGTCGACGCGATAACTATTGCCGCTTTCCAACACATCGGCGTCGATACCACCGGCGGATTGAATACCGCGAAAAAAGTCAAACTCGAAGCGGACCAGCAAAAGGCGTTCGACGCCTTCTTCGCGCACGAGTTCGAGGCTGCCGAGGAATTCGCGCTTATGCCGCCCCGCGCGCTTATCGACGCGTATAAAAGGGCGGAGAACGGAGATAACGATACCGCCCGCGCCGCGATCCTTGAGCGCATGCTTCAGTTGACGGAGCAGGCGGCAAGGGGCGCCGACGGTAAATGGCGCGATCCCGCCAACCGCGAACTCTATAATTTCATCGACATCACGAACGCCGGCTCGACCGCCGCCGGCTATATCGAAATGTTCGATTTCCTCGAGAAGCACAAAGGCGAGCTGGGCGAGGGCGCGGACATATCGGCCATCGGTCCCGCACGCGGATTGATCCAACACTACCTTGACGATTTCGACGCCCGCCACAACCTTACCGGCATTGTCAAGGGCGACACGAAGGCCCAAGGAAAATACGATACGCAGGCGGCAAGCGTCCGCGATATGCTCTCTGTCATGCCCCTGTCCGACGAGGCGAAACGCATTCTTGATAAAGTCAAGATCGACACTCCCGATGACGCGCTTGCGGTCGAGGCCATAAACGACCTTCTTCAAGTCGCCAAAAACGAATTGATAAACGAGTATGCGTTCGCGGACAACAAACCGACCGCCGACGAATTGAAAAAACTTCTCGACGACAAGATCAAGGAGGTCGTGTATCGCACCGCGATCGCCACGAAACTTCCCGAGGATCCCGAAGCGTTCCAGGACCCGGCCTACGTAGGCCAATACATCGCCTCTCTTCCCGGCAATCCCATCAAGCTAAGCCCGGGCGCGATATCGGTCGCGAAACAATTCAATGTCCAGGAAACGGTGAACGTCATCGACCGCGCCGGCACGCTGATGGGAACCCACTCGGCGCCGGTCCTGCATAACCTTTACTCCAACGTCGAGCGGTTCGACGAAAGCGAAAACCAAATCACCCGCGCCGACCGCCTTGACGGCAACGAATTCAAGGCGCCAAGCAAGCTTAGCTGGCTTGCCAAAATAGGACAGTCTGCGCTTGTGTCCGGCGGTATGGCCGCTGCGTTCGTGATCGGCCGCAACATGTTCGCTCCATGGGGCAATATCGCCTGCGTTCTTGCACAGGGCGCGCTTGTCTATGCGAATACCAAAAGCCATTTCAATGCTTGGAAGCTAGAGACCGGAAACCCGAACGCGAAATTCGGCGACTATCTCAAGGACGGAAAAAACCTTCTCCACTTCGGCACGTCGGTTGCCGGTATTGCGGCAAGCGCGGTTGGCATAATGCCCTCCGGCATGCCGGGCGAGTCGCTAAACGGCCTTGGCATCGGCATGCGCGCGGCGTCGTTGGTCGGTGTAGGCGTAAACGGAATCATCGGAGGATTCAAAAAAATCGGCGGCGCCCTCGAGGAAGCCGAAAACACCGGCGGCAACAAAACTCTCGCGGTATTGAAAAGTATTGGGAAATCGGCCATAGGCGCGGCCGTGCCCATAGTCTCCGCGCTTGGCGCCGCGCATCTTACGCAATCGATTATAAACTCCGGCTTCTTGGGCGGATTGTTTGATAAAAACCGTGTCGATGTGAACAAAGAGGGTTGGAAATCCGAGAAGGAAATAACGAACAACGACGGCCGCACCGAGCAGGGCTTCGAACGCACCTACGAGGACAAAACGGTTCAACACGCCGACCGTATTTTGGACGGCAAGGGCACTTACAAGATGCACTCGAACGTCAGCATGACCGATCCGTATGATTTAACGCAACAGGATTTTTCCGATCCGCACCGGTTCTATCAGGCGCGTTGGATAAGCAATGAGGATATGAACGGCTCGCTTGATAAACTCCGCGGCTCCGGCCTTTTCGGCGCGGCGCAGGGCGAGGGCGACATCGGCGGTTGGAAACCCGGCGTCGGCAACGAAAACGTTATGCTAAAGCAGTTGCTTACCGGCGAAAAATTGGGCAACAGCACCGTCATCGACGGCAACACGATCACCGCTCGCGAGATAATGAATACGCTCCGCGATTCCGGCGGCACTCTCTCGGATCAGCAACTACGCGCGGTCAACACCATGATGTATAACACTTCGACGCACGGTCATATCATGTCGGACGTTATCCGCCCCGACCTCGCACAATTCCACGGGCATGATCAAGTCATAGGAGTGAATTCGTTCAGGACGAACCTTCCGAACGGCATCATGACCGGCACCACCGAGGTGAACGTTCCCCCTACCACTTCGATCCAAACGAACATAAATCTGGACAAGCTGCCCGTAGCGCTCCCGTTCGTATTCCCGGTCGCCAAAACCGCCAAGAAGTTCAAGACGGGCGTGAAATCGCTTTTGGATAAAATCAAGTTCAAGCCGAAAAAGCCCGAGCCTGAAAATTCAGACGATATGGACGAGAAGCCCGCGCCGAAACCGAAACCCAAGCCGGGCAAGGCCATGCTTGAAGAAAAAGAAAACCCCGCTCTCAAAAAGAAGCCCGGGGTCCTTCTCGAAGAAAAAGAAAATCCCGACGAAAAGAAAAAGAAGCGTCCGGACGTTTTGCTAGAGCAGGGCGTATCGCGTTAAAAGGAGTTTCCATGAAGAAAATATCCGCAGTTTTGATTTTGTTGTTGTTGTGGGGGGGGGTAATTTTATCAAGCGACGCGATGGCGCAAAGCCCCGATTGGTCGCACCTTTCCGGTTGTCCCGGTAATATTTCAACCAAAGATTCTCAACAATGTTTAAGCATGGGATTTCAAAATTGGATTAAAACTCCCGCTGCCGATACGGCGATGAGGGCCGCCTATCCCTCCGCCTATGCGCCGGGCGCGACGATAAAAAGGAACGAGCAAGGCGAAATGCAGATTGTTCCCGCCGCCTCCGAAGAAGGAAGCTCATCTGCCCAACCCGCAAGAAGGGGCCGCGGCAGGAATAATAATACGACCACGGACAACAAAAAAACCAAAGGCAAAGGTAAGAACGCCGCAGTCGTTGCGCCCGCGCCTGCACCAGGCGCCGCTCCCGAAGCACGGGAAATCACCGGCCCGCAAACCCGGACCATGACGGAACGATCCGCGCCCGCTGCCAAGCTTGATTGCGATGTCGCAAAGGATTCCGGCACGTGCATTTCCCACGAGTTCAGTCATTGCGGTTGGCACGCGCCCTCAAACAAATGCCTTCCGATTGAAGAGCAGCGCAGATTATCCGCTGCGGACGAACTGGCGCGCCTTAAAAAACTTTGCGACGACGGTGAATACGGTATCTGGGTGAACAACGCCTGCAGCCGCGCTGATTACGACGCGTGCTCGTTCCCCAACAAATGGGATAGGGCGTCCAAAAAATGCGTGCCGCTAAGCGACGCCGAAAAACGCGCAGAATGCCAAAAGAATTTCCCGAACGAAATCGACGCCTGCGTCGCCGACATAGAAACTTTCGCCAAAAGGCACAAGGAAGAACGGGGCGCAAGCGATAGGATTAAAGAAGATTGCTTCCGCGCCGGATACCGTGGTGAGGAACAGGACGCCTGCGTCGCGGCCGGCGGGTCAAAGGCATATAAGAAATCCACCCGCACTCCCGTCGAGGTCGACGCCAACTCAACCCTGCGCCTTGCCGCCGGCGCCACAGGAGCCGCCGCCGCCTTTGTTTCAATAAGCACCGCAGGCAGTGCCGAGGATAACCTAAAACGTTTCCGCGATTCCCTCTCCATAGCGCAAAGGAAGTTGGCCGAGGTTCAGTAATCAACCGTGCCTGCGCGTGATCAATATCGCCGCCTCATACATCGCGATAAGCGGTAGGGCAAGCATGACCTGCGACGCGACATCCGGCGGAGTCAAAATCGCGCCGATCACGAACGCGAACAGCACCCAATATTTTCGCCCCGCCCGCAAGGTCGCATTTCTAACCGCGCCAAACCTTACCATGAAGACAAGCAGGACCGGCGTGATGAAGCATATTCCGAACGCGAACATCATCGCCACCGCGAACGAAAAATACTCCGCGATTTTCATCTGTGGGACAAGTGGTGCGGCAAGCCCTGCGCCGTCGACGAACCCGCTTAAAAACCTAAGCGCCACCGGCAACACGAGCATATACGCGAACACTGCGCCCGCCAAAAACAAAATCATCGCCGCTACGGCGTAAATAAGCGCCGGGCGTTTTTCGGATTTATAAAGCGCCGGCGAAACGTAAAGCCACGCCTGCGCCACAAAAAACGGCGCCGAGAAAAGCAAAGCCGCCCTGAACACCAAACCCAACATACTTGTGAAAGCTTCCGCCGGCGAGGTGAAGATCAACTCGGGTTTAAGTCCGTTCGCAACCAACGCCTTGGCAAGCGGCGCCACCATGAAATTATATATTTCGTATCGGAAAGTATAGCAAAGCGCGACCGCCACAAGAAAGAAAGTTCCCGCCGCGATTATGCGCGACCGCAATTCCGCGATATGGTCGAAAAGCGGCATTTGCTTAAGCTTTTCCATCTTGCGTCCGCTCATTTTTTCTTCCCCTCGCGCCCTTCGCGTGTTGGTAGGGTCGGCGTTTTCCGCTCGAACGAATCGTCCAAAAGCGGCTCGTCAAGCCCCATTTCTCGCCGCATGCGCTCGACCTGTTGATGGAAAGATTCCTTGCCGCCCGCGCCGCCTTCGTCCTCGCCGGCGACCTTATCCAAATAGTCGGAAAACGCAGCCGCCTTGCGCCGAGCCCAGCGCAGCCCGCGCGCCAACACCCGCGCGAATTTGGGCATGTCGCTTGGACGCAGGATCACCGCGCCCAAAACAAGTATGATTACGACGTTGCCGAACGAGATTCCGAACATGAAGCGCCCCCTCCCTTTGCCTAGCCCTGGCCGTCGGATTTGACTTCTTCGACGAACGTTGCGACATCTACGGGCGCGGATTCAACTGCCGCGGCATCGACATCGACCACGTCCCCCTCGTCCTCGCTTTTCTCGGCGATTGCGGTGGCGATGACTTTCTCGCCCTCGGCCGTTTTGAAAAGGATCACGCCCATTGTTTGACGGCCTGCGACGCGGACTTGACCCACACGCGTGCGTATAAGCTTGCCCCCGTCGGTGATAAGGATTATGTCGCTATCGTCCAACACGGGCCCCGAGGAAACCACGGTTTTACCCTTGCCGGCAAGTTTGATGTTTGCGATGCCCGAGCCTCCGCGGTGGGTGGTGCGGTATTCGAACGAAGACGTGCGCTTGCCGAATCCGGCCTCGGTTATGGTAAGGATCATCTGGTCAAGCGCGGCGAGTTTCGCGAATTCTTCGGCGGACAGCACACGCGTTGTAGCCTTCTCGTCGTCGACTTCGGCTAAGGCTTCGTCCGAAGCCTCGTCGGCGCGCAATGCCGCCTTCATCATTTTTACATACGAGGCGCGTGTGTCGGAATCGGCGTCGGAATGGTTAAGCATGCTCATCGAGATGACGCGGTCGCCCTTCTCGAGTTTGACTCCGCGTATGCCGGTGGAATTACGCGATTGGAACACTCGCACTTCGGGCACGGGGAAGCGTATGCACTTGCCGTTCTGAAGCGCCAGGAATACGTCCTGATCCTCGCGGCAAACTTGCACGGCGACAAGCGAGTCGGATTCCTCCTCGAACTTCATGGCGATCTTTCCGTTGCGTTTGATGCCGATGAAATCGGAGAGCTTGTTGCGGCGCACGGTGCCCTTGGAGGTTGCGAACATCGCGTAAAGGTTGTCCCACTCCGCCTCGTCCTCCGGGAGCGGCATGATGGTCGAAATCGTTTCGCCCTGCTCAAGCGGCAACAGGTTGATAAGCGCGCGGCCGATGGAAGTCGGCGTGCCAAGCGGCAGGCGATATACTTTCATCTGATATGCTATGCCACGGTTCGAGAAGAAGATAAGCGGCGTGTGTGTGTTTGCCACGAACACGTTGCATACGAAGTCCTCGTCGTGCGTTTCCATGCCCTTGCGTCCCTTGCCGCCGCGGTTTTGCGCGTTGTATACGGCAAGCGGCACGCGCTTGATATAGCCGGTATTGGTAAGCGTGATGGCCATGTCCTCGCGCGCGATAAGGTCTTCTATGTCTGATTCGAATTCGTTGGGCTCGATAACGGTGCGCCGCGGTATGGCGAACTTCTCTTTGACTTCAAGCAGTTCGGCCTTAAGAATGCCCATTAGTTTGGAACGGTTGCCAAGGGTTTCAAGCAAGTCCTTGACGGCCGCGCCTACGGTCTTGATCTCGCCGGCCAACTCTTCTTGCTCAAGGCCGGTAAGGCGATGCAGTTTCAAATCAAGAATTGCCTTGGCTTGAATTTCGGTAAGGTGGCACGTTCCGTCCGCCTGCATGGTCGAATCCGGATCGCCGACAAGCTCGACAAGCGGACGCAGGTCCTTTGCGACCCAAGTGCGCGCCATCATCTTTTCCTTCGCCTCGACCGGGTCTTTGGCATTGCGGATCAACGCGATGATCTCGTCGAGGTTCGCGACCGCGATCGAAAGTCCGATCAATGTGTGGGCCTTCGCGCGGGATTTTGAAAGCTCGAAGTTCGTGCGGCGGCGGATAACTTCTTCGCGGAAATCGACGAACGCGCTCAAAACCTCTTTCAAATTCATAATGCCCGGGCGGCCTTTGTTGATTGCAAGCATGTTGACGCCGAATGACGTTTGCAGCTGCGACATCTTGAATAGTTGGTTAAGGATTACGTCTGGCACTGCGTCTTTTTTAAGCTCGATTACGACGCGGACTCCCTCGCGGCTGGTCTCGTCGCGGACATCGGAAATGCCCTCGATCTTCTTTTCTTTGACCAGCTCGGCGATCTTTTCGATCATGACCTTCTTGTTCACTTGATATGGGATTTCGTCGACGATGATAGCGGTCTTGGTGCGCACTTCCTCGAAATGGGTTTTCGCACGCATTATGACGCTTCCGCGGCCGGTGGTGTATGCGCTATAGGCGCCGGATAAACCGAGTATGATACCGCCGGTGGGGAAATCGGGCGCCGGGACTATTTTTACAAGGTCGTCAAGCGATATTTCCGGGTTTTCGATTATTGCGATCGAGGCGTCGATAACTTCGCCAAGGTTGTGCGTGGGAATGTTTGTTGCCATACCTACGGCGATGCCTTGGGTGCCGTTGACAAGCAGGTTCGGGAAAGCCGCGGGCAACACCTCGGGCTCGACGATCGATTCGTCGTAATTCGGGCGCCAGTTGACCGTGTCTTTTTCAAGGTCTGCGACCATGGATCCGGCGGCCTTGCTCATGCGAGCTTCGGTATAACGCATGGCCGCGGCGTTGTCTCCGTCCATGGAACCGAAGTTTCCCTGTCCGTCGATAAGTGTTATTCCCATAGAGAAGTCCTGGCTCATGCGGACCATGGCGTCGTATATTGCGGCATCGCCGTGCGGGTGGTATTTACCCATGACATCTCCGACGACGCGTGCGGATTTGCGGAATGGCTTTCCGAACTCGAATCCGTTCTCTTTCATTGCATAGATTATTCGGCGGTGAACGGGCTTCAATCCATCGCGGACATCGGGAAGTGCGCGGCTGATGATAACGGACATTGCATAGTCGAGATACGAGTTCTGCATCTCTTGCACTATGGGCGCAGGTTTGATACCTGGGTCAAGCGTTGCGGCGGCGATAACGGGCGCTTTTTCGGGTGTGTTTTCGGGCTTTATTGTATCGAATAAATCGGACATTTTTTCTCCTTGTTTTCTCTCTCCCTTGTCATTCCCGCAAAGGCAGGAAT
>WQWV01000025.1 GCA_009785175.1 Alphaproteobacteria bacterium | reverse complement strand
GAGCTGCGCGCACCACGCCGCCCCCATCCCCGCACCAGCGAGGACAGGCTCCGTGCGTGCGCGATATACATCGCTTCCGCCCTGCTCGGCGTGGTTTGCTGATGCGTGATGGGAGTTATTGCGATGGCGAGGCTTCGTTTGAGGCAGATTAAACCATAAGCTTTCACCCCCCCCTCTTAAAACATAAATCTTCTACAACGGAGCCTTGTTTCGCTGCGGCCTGCGGCCTAGCTTAACTATCCGTTATAATTGATTTAGATCTATATGTTTATCGGAGGTCGGAATGACTATCTCAATTTCTTACCGGCGGCGGAAAGCTCGCCCTCGATCAAGTTGCGCATTTCAAGCAAGATAGAGGCGCGCGAATCCTCGCACTTGTTCTCGTTTATAATCGAACAACGGGTGAAGGCGTTGTTGACCGCAGCCAAGGTATCGCACATCAACATGCCCTCGCCGCATTCGGTGCGGATACAGCTTTCGAACTCAAGGCGGCAGGCGCCGGGGTCAAGCTGATTCCTTGCGCGAAATTCCTGTGTCGCGAAAAGCTCGACATTCTTTTGCGCCTGAAGAAGGAGTTGCTGCACCATATCCGCGCGCTCTTTGAGAATCGTAGTGTATGCGCCGCAATCGCGCTCCATCAGCGCGTTATAAGCCTTCTGCATATTGTCCGCCCTATCCGCGTCGTTCGGCAGCGCAGCGCGGCAAGTTTCCATCGCGTGACGGTGAAGCGCCGGGCCCTCGGCTACATTCGTGCGCTCGTCGATACGGTTGGCGGCGGCACCGCGGGCATTGCGCTCGATCTCGCCGATAAGGCGCGCGGTTTCGTTTAATTCCGATTGAGTGCCCGCGCCAAGGTTCATTTGAACCTCAAGATTCCTTGCCAGACCATCGGCCTGGCGCGAAACGGCCTCGATATTCCTAAGCACCATTTCTATTTTGGGCAAATTGGCCGAGCACCTGCACCGACCCTTGTCCTCAAAATCCGGTGATTTGCAATACGAGTCCATGCAGTCGGGGAAATCGAGCGGTGGCGCGATCGGCTCCTCGATAACTTGCATAGGTTCGGAAACACGCGAACCGCCGCGGTCGACACGCTTGGCAGTCGAAGCCGTCGGACGCCTTTGTGCCGATGCCTCCACAAACGAAAAAACACACGCCAACAGCAATGTCGCGAACAACTTCATAGGACGATAATACCACATTTCCATTATCCTTGCAAATCAAATGTCCGAGTCGTATAATCCTATAGAAAGGGAGGCAAATATGTCAGCTATCAATGTCCGCGGAACCAATTTCATCGTGCGCGAGGAGCTAATCGAATTCGTTCAACAGAAAATTCGCGAGCTTATGCAGAAGCACCGCCTTGGCCTTGTATGGTCGGACGTAGTGTTCATGAAACCAGGCGAAGGCAAGATCGGCGCCGAGATTTCGATCAAAATCGGAACCAACGACTATTTCGCTAAAACCACCGGATCGCGCGCTGTGTCCGCTTTTACAAAAACTTTGCGGTTGATCGCAGAGCAGATAAATAAAAAAGATTCGAAATCCAAAGCCGCAAGGAGGAACTAATGTCAAAATCTATCAAAGGAACTCAAACGGAAAAAAATATACTAACTGCGTTCGCCGGTGAATCGCAGGCGCGCAACCGCTATACCTTCTTTGCTTCACAGGCCAAGAAAGACGGATATGTGCAAATCCAAAAACTATTCGAGGAAACAGCCGCACAGGAAAAGGAGCACGCGGAACGCTTGTTCAAATTCCTAGAAGGAGGCGATGTGGAGATTTCCGCTTCGTATCCGGCCGGAAAAATCGGCACGACCGAAGAGAACCTTAGCGAGGCCGCGGCCGGAGAGCACTATGAGCATACCGAAATGTATCCAGCCATGGCCGACGTCGCAGATGCCGAGGGATTCCCGGAAATCGCGGCGGCTATGCGAAATATCGCCGAGGCGGAGCGTCATCACGAAACGCGCTATCTTTCGATCATAAAAGAATTGCAGAACGATTCCTTCTTCAAGAAGGACAAGCTTATCATGTGGGAGTGCCTTAACTGCGGTTATTGGAACACCGCGATCGAGCCGCCGGCGATGTGTCCCGCGTGTGCGCACGAGAAGGCCTATTTCGCACCAAACCGATCTTGGATACACGACGCGAAGGAGTAATTATTCGTCATCCCGGGCTCCTGTCGGCCGAAGCCTTGTGCGAAGGCTGATGACCAGCAATCCATACTTACTGGATACCGGCTTGAAGGCCGGTATGACAGTTGAATAATTCCTCTTTACCCTACCCAAGTTTTATGCTATAATGTATGGGAACAAGGAGAGTCGAAATGATAAAGAATTCTGTAAACTCAAAAGTCTATGGGGGGGGGTATTTTATGCTGAAAGCCACCCTGTTGTCCCTTAGCATTGCAGTATTCGCCACCGATGCGCAAGCGCAGAGAAGGAGTACGTCGGAGCAGTTAGACCGTGCCTTTTTTCCTGTGCAAGTAAAGAGCCGACCATGCTGGCAAGCCGGGCAGATTCTCAATAGAAGCACAAATCAGTGCTATGGCAGTATCGAGCAGGCCGACAGGGGCGAATGCGGAATGATTGAACGCGAAGGGCTTGGATGGACATGGTCTGGTGGAAGATGTATCACCAAAGAGCAATTAGCCAGGGAAAAAGATGCAAAAAAATATGCCAAGCAACAACAGAGGGAAGAAACGTCGGATTTGGCATGGGTCAACAGAGAGCGCGCCGCCAGGGATAATTGTGCTGGCACATGGACGGCCGGAAACCGGGCAACGCAAACCCTTGGTTCCTGTAGCGTCGCACCCGGAGCATCGCCTACGCTAATGGCAGGCAATGCGGGTGCCGGCGGTGGTGAGCCAATTATGCTTGCCGGAGTCGATTATACCACCGACGGAAGTTCGGAAGTGGCGCAGGTAGCCGCGGTTGCTACTGGAACCGCTCCTGCCGCGCCGGTTGCTACTGGTCGCATAGCATGTAGCTCTATTACCACAGAAGCCGGATGCGGCGGCAACTGCCATTGGCATGACGGCAAGTGCATGACCGCCAATGCACGAGATATCGCGATGCGAAACGCGCCCGCCACCGAGCCAGCTCCCACAGAACAATCCGGCCCTACTCCTGGTTTGGCCGCTGCGGTAGATGAAGTTGGCGAAAGCGCATCAAGTCCCCAACAAGCCACGTCGAAAACTGGCACCGGCACCACAGCTCCCGCACCCGGCATGTTGCAAACCGGCGCAGGCGCGGGCGGAGCGGTTGCCGCAATGATCTCCATCGGCACTGCCGGAAGCGCGGAGGATAACCTGAAACGCTTCGCCTCTTCGCTTAACGCAGCGAATAACAAGTTGGGCCAGGCTATACAGTAGCTCAAATCAAATCTCCGCGAACTGCGAGAGCACCGCCCCTATAAACGCCAACTGCTCTTGGCGTTTTGGGCAGATTAAACCTGTGTTATTTAAGCGAAGCGCGCCCTTGCGCCGAAGGCGCCCAGGCATAAATCTTATACACCAGGGCCCCGGTGCGCTGCGGCCTTTGGCCTAGCTTACCCTTCCAGTATATAAGATTTGGGTTTATGCTTTACTAGCGCGACAGGGCACGCTAGAATCGCCACATGACCTATTCCTTCTATATCCGCGCGTTCGGGTGCCAGATGAATTCATACGACACGCGCCGCATATCCGCCATGCTTGCAAGCGCCGGCGCGCGCGAGGTCGATACGCCAGATATGGCCGACGTCATCATATTCAACACATGCTATATCCGAGAAAAGGCCGCGTCGAAAATCTACTCGGAGCTCGGGCGGCTTCACAAATCATTTGCCCGTCGGCGACGAGTGCCGGTGTTCGCGGTGCTTGGATGCCTTGCGAAAGCCGAAGGGGACGCCGTATTCAAACGCGCGCCGTTTGTGAAAATCGTCCTGTCTTCACGGCAATATCATTTGCTTGGCGGAATGATCGAGGAGGCTTTGCGCGGCGAGCGCTCTTTGAATATCGATGTCGCGGGGCTACAGAAGTTCGCCAAGCTACCTCAGCTTGCGACGGCGGACGCATGCGAGTTTATACAGATCCAAGAGGGGTGCGATCAATACTGCACCTATTGCTGTGTGCCATCGACGCGCGGGCGCGAGGAATGTCGCGAGTTCGACGATGTGATGGAGGAGGCCAGGCACCTGGCTTCGCACGGCGCGGTCGAGCTTAACTTGCTTGGCCAAAACGTAGGGACGTTTCCCGAGTTGCCGCGATTGATACGCGAGATTGCCGAGATCAATGACGTTGGGCGAATCCGTTTTACCACTACTCACCCGCGCACGATTACAACCGAATTGTTGCAGTTGTTCGCGGTCGAGCCCAAGCTGATGCCTTTGCTATATCTGCCTATGCAATCCGGAAGCGATAGGATCCTTAAACTTATGAATCGGAAATATACCGCCGCGGAGTATTTCGACATCGTAGACCGGCTGACGACTATCGCTCCGCATGTGCGGATTTCAAGCGACTTCATCGTGGGCTTTCCGGGTGAGGAGGATTCGGATTTCGAGGCAACTTTGGCCGCTATTCGCCGCGTAGGATTTATACAGAGCTTTTCGTTCATCTATTCCCCGCGCCCCGGAACCGCCGCCGCAAAAATGAACGGGCAGGTGCCGCTTGATATAAAAAACGCGCGCATAGCCGAGATACAGAAGTTGTTGCGGGAGCAACAGGATAAATTCAATCGCTCGTTTATCGGGCGCGATACGAACGTGTTGATTACGAATGCTACGGAGGACAGAGGATTCGCAGGGCGCAACGAGTATCAGCAGCTATGCCTTATGAACGGAGATTTCAAAATCGGCGAGATCGTAAAAATGAAAGTCGGCCATGCCAGCTATGCAAACCTGCGGGCGGACTAGCCCTGGCGAATTGCGGCCATATTTTTGAAAAGTCGTAGGACGACCGGGTTATGTCCGAATAGTTTTATAAGCGCCCGGCGGCCCTCTTCGGTGTTTGGATCGGCGCCGATAATCCTGGCCAATTCATGCTTGGTATTCGTATTAATAAGTTTCAAAAGCGCTTGGCGAGCAGCAGGGGAAATGGGTGCCGGCGATGGCTTTGGTTTATTTTCCGGCGCGGTGAAAAAGCCAAAGGCGAATTTGTCAGAGTCGTCGCCTGCATTAGTAATAGTGGGCGGAGGCGGCAAGTTGCCGGGAGATTTCAATATCTTGCTGCGGCTTAGCTCGCCGGACAGAGGTTTCGCGGGCGGGACGTGGTGCGCGGAAATCTGGGTTATAACTGACGGGGCTTCGTAATATTCCGCCCAGCTTCCGCCCGAGCGAAAATTATAACGCGATTTCTTTTTTTTCTTGTCGGTTTTTTCTTCGACGGGTTCGCCGTCAAGATTTTCATCGATATATTTTTTGTTAAGTGCGGCGTTGACCTGTGCCGTGGTTTCGGCGAACTTTGCGATCGTATCCTTTAGGTTCTGAACGGACTTGGCGTCGATATTATATGTGCGGATTTGGTTCAAAAGGGATTTGGCGATGGCGTCAACGCGAACAATGGCGCCCACGCGCTCCCACGGTGTGATAAAGACCGTGTCGTCGGAATCGTTCTTGGCCGTCGGTTTCGATGCCGCATTTATAATATCCTCGAGGCTATAGACTCCGTCGTGGCTTTTCTTGATAAGCTCGGAGACAAAGTCAAGCAGTCCGTCATAGTTGTCGAGCCCGTAAAAACCACCCGGTGAAACAGAGCTAAAATACAACTGCTGAATCATATAATGAAGTTGTTCCGGCGTGGGCTTGCCGTGTTTTAGAAAGTCCTTGGAGTGCGAAATTCCCGCCTCGTATGGAATGGCGCTGTCATAGATAAGGCGATCGACAAGATCGTATTTCTTGTCGGCATAACGGCCTTTGAGTTTGGGGTTCGAGAATATGGAAAGGAGAGAGTCGATGTCCGCACGCTCGAGTTTCCAGCTTTTGAAAATGTTTTCGATGTATTCCAATTCCTTGCGGCCGATATTGCCGGTCGACGCGATTTGTGCAGAAACAAGATTCTTGAGAGCGTGCACAATATGGCCTGTCGTGATGGGGCGACCGATATCCTTTAGCGCGATCAGCTTGTCGATATAAGCCTGCCACCCCCCCCCATAACCGCCTGCGGAGGCGCGCGCGGGTTTATTTATCAAATACGGCGCAAGTTTGGCGGCGCCGATACGACGCTTTTCCGCGTAAACGGCCGCCTGGAATTTCTCCATCTGCGCGGCATAGGATTTCAAATCGGTCGGCGCGAGTTTATTGAGGCCGCCCCTATCGTTGAAGGAGCCGATACAGCGGGCGATATCGTTCGCGATGGCAAGCCTTTTATGGTCGGTTTCCAAAACGCCCGGCTTGTTGTCCCAACGCCTGCTGTGGGTATAATGATTCAGCGGTTGCGACATCATGTGGATCATCAGGCGTGAAACGGAGGAGTAATTTTTTATCACAACATTTCCGTCCGCCAATGTTTGGTCCAGGAAGTCGACCATGATTTTCAATTCGTCGGCCGAGGGTTTGGAATCGCCCATAAACTGTTGCGACATTTTTTCACATACTGTGTCCAAGGGGAAATAGAGCCCGTTCTTTTTCGCCGCGGAAAACGCTATGCGGGCTATGGTTTGACGGTCGGCGACATAGTGCGCGGCGTGGTCGAACACCGCCTTGTCGAGCGCCCCGTATATCTTTATATCAAGCAAACCGGAGGCCGCGATATGGCGGGCCTTGGCAAGTTCTTCGGTCAAAAGGGAGGGTTGTCTTTCGCGCGACCTATGATTGTCAAACAGACCTAGGAGGTCGTCCTCTTCGGACATGCCGTCATTATCGCTTTTGCCGGCAAGGCGCTCTTTTATCTGATGGCCAAGACGGGATATGGCCTGTATTACCTTGAATTTTTCTTTGGTGAAGGCGGCGGAGTTTTTCATTTTATTTCCTTTTGCCCCTCGTATCGAAACTTATCTTGTTTTTTTCCGTTTTTCTTTTTCGAGATTTGCCGTGCGGCCATCGTCGCCGAAAGCTTTTTTGAATTCAATAAGGGTATTGTAGAAATGCTTCATCGCGGGCGTGGAAACCTTCATCATGGACTCGTCGCCGTTTTTTATCACCAAGGCTTTGGCGGCAAGGTGGGCGGCGCGCGCGACCTCGGCCTTCTGTTTCGCCGTTGCGGGCTTTAGGCGGAGAGGGTGCAAGACCCGATTCATCAACTCGGCGGCAAGGTATGCGGCGCGGTCGTAGTTTTCGATTACCACCTTCTTGTTGGCAACCGTGCGTTTGAAAAAGTTGACCATGGTTTTGAAGTCGGCGGCGGTGGAGAGCTCCTTATCACAGAAGAACTCCATCTTTTCATACACGGGATCGGCGGGGAAATATAGACCGGAGGCTTGCGCCTTGTTGAACGCGGCCATGGCCATCGCCATGCGTTCCTTGGCATAGAATTTGGAAAGGTTGCGCTCGAATACCGCTTCGTCGAGCGCTTCGTATGCCTCCTTATCAAGGTGGCCGGAAAGCGCAATATCAAGCGCGAGGTTCATGTCATTGTTTGCGACATACCACGAGCCGTAAGTCGCCTCTTTCTTTTCGCGAAGGCGGCCGATGAGCTCCATGGCGTGATTTTTATTCTCGAGGTGGGCGAGAATGGGGGAGGATTCTTTGAAAATCATTTTGTTTTTTCCTTTCGTCCCCTCAGACTTGAATTTTTATTTGCCACCTATTCCGATAAATGGCACAGAGTTGCCCATCATGTATTGCGGCAGCTTGCCGTCCCAGCGCTGAACCGCCTCGTATTCCACAAGGGCGCGGTTTTGGGCGAGGGCGTTGGCGCGGATACGCATCGACTCGGCCTCGGCACGCGAAGAGATTAGCTTTTGGTTGGCCTCTTCCTGAATCTGGCGGGTGCGGTTTTCGGCTTCGTTGGCGCGCTCGACGGCGATAACCTTGGCTTCGATCGCCTTTTCAAAACTGTCGGAATAGCTTATGTCAGTGATTTGGAACGCCTCGATACGCACGGGATATTTCTTTTCGAAAAGGTCGCGAAGCTCGGTAAACACGCGGCCGGCAACTATGTCGCGATTGGCGATAAGCGACACCGCGTCCCATTTTCCGATTTCGGTTTTCAACACCTGCTCAAGGTTTTGAACTATAAGGCGGTTCTCCCAATCCATGCCATACGTCCGATATGTTTCGACCACGTGCGCGGGATCAAGCGAGAAGGAAAGCACTACGTTCATTTGCGCGGTTTGCACGTCCTTGGTATACGAGGCGGTGCGGAACGAGCGCTTCTGTGTGCGGACGTCGAACTTCTTTATATCGTCGACAAACGGAATCTTGAAGTAAAGACCGGCTCCGATAGTGTGGTCGGATGCGCGGCCAAGGCGGGTGCGGACGCCCTTCTCTCCCTCGCTCAAAGTCGCGAAAGAATTCGATAGGATAAAAAGCGCAAGGACAAGAAGGATCGCGTTTATGATGTTGTTCGTCATCGCCTCGGTTTCCGGGTCCTGCGGATCGTTTATAAATTTGAAGCCGTAGGTTTTGAACTTGTTGTATGCCATTGCGCGCTCCTTGGTTGGGTTAGATTAAACGCCTTCGGGAAGTTTAAGCCCGTTCGTGGCCTGCTCCATCGTGGCGGTCGCGATCGCGTCGGCCTTGTCCTTGGCATCGTTGAACGCGGCGACGATAAGGTCTTCGAGAAGCGCCTTGTCCTTCATGGCCTTGTCGGATATCGCTATGCGCTTGGCCTGTTTAACACCGGAAAGAATTACTTTAACCGCGCCGCCGCCGGCTTGACCCTCGACGCTGAGTTTCGCCAACTCCTGCTGCGCGATCTTGACCTTTTCCTGCATTTGACGGGCTTGAGCTACGAGCTCGTTGATATTGACCATGGTAAACTCCTTTTGTTGATTGTTTGATTATCTTATATATCGAGGACTTTTGCAACAGAAGAATTCGGGAAGGTCATCATGATTTCGCGCAGTATCGGATTGGCGTCGAATTCGGCCACCTGTTCCGCGAATATGCGGCGGGCGGCGGCGGCGGCGGTTTCGGCACCCGGTTCGGCCGAGCGTTCGACCTTGACCGCTACTTTCTTTTCTGCGAAGAAGGAGTTGAGGTTTATTATAATATCGCGCGGGGCGTCTGGTTCGAAATTGAGTTTTAACACGCCTTTGTCGTATGATACGAAACGGGCGTATACCTCCATATCGCGGGCAAGGATCGAGCCGCCGTTGGATTTTATAAACTCTATTATGGCGAAAATGGTTTCGAACGCGACCTCGGCGCTTGCGGCAGAGGCGTAATCGGAATCATGCGATAGCGCTAATTTTTTTTTTGCCTCGTCCGAGGACGAGGATTTTTGCATGCCGGCGATCACCTCTGTCGGCGTAGGAATTTTCGTGGCATACGATACGCGGATCAATCCCATTTCAAGCGCGGTGGCGGCCGAGGGGGCGAAGCTGGCTTCTTGGAATGATTTCAGAAGCATTTGCCATACGCGCGACAACACAGGTATCGACGTATTGGCCGAGAACTCTGTGATTTTAGCTTTCTCGTCGGAATTGAGCGGCATGGAATCGACCGAGTCGGGCACGATTTTCGCGCGGGTGATGAAGTGGACTACTTCGAGCAGGTCGGAAATTATCGCAACCGGGTCGGCGCCGGCGGCTATGGACGCGTTTATCGTTTCAAGCGCGGGGGCGATGTCGGCCTCGAGTAGTTTCTCGAATAACCCTATGCTTTTGGCATGCGACGAGAGGCCCAGGATTTTCGCGGCCGTGTCGCCGGTGATTTCCGTTTTGCCGTCATAGTTCGCTATGATTTGGTCGAGCAGCGATAGCCCGTCGCGGACGGATCCATCTGCTGCGCGGGCGACTATTTGCAATGCTGCGTCGTCGATTTTAACATTCTCGAGCGAGGAGATTTTTTTGAAATGCGCGAAGAGGTCGGCTACGCCTATGCGAGCAAGGTCGAAACGCTGGCACCGGGACAAGACCGTCAGCGGCACTTTCCTTATTTCCGTTGTGGCGAAGATGAATTTTACGAATGGCGGCGGTTCCTCGAGCGTTTTCAAAATAGCGTTGAACGCGGATTTAGAGAGCATGTGGACTTCGTCGATGATATACACCTTATACCGCGACATCGAGGGTTTGTATTTCGCACCGTCGATAATCTCGCGCACATTATCAACACTCGTGTTGGACGCGGCGTCGATTTCGATCACGTCCATCGAACGATCCTCGGCGATCGCCTTGCAAGATTCGCATTGGCCGCACGGCTCGACCAGCGGCTTGTCCGAGTTTAGGCAATTAAAGCATTTCGCAAGTATGCGCGCGGTCGAGGTCTTGCCCGTGCCGCGAATGCCGGTGAAGATATACGCGTGGTGGAGCCGCTCTTGCAAAATCGCGTTGGTGAGCGTTTTGACCAATACCTCCTGCCCGATCAATTCGGCAAGCGTGGCGCTTCGATACTTACGCGCA
Organism: Alphaproteobacteria bacterium; assembly: GCA_009785175.1. GTDB lineage: Bacteria > Pseudomonadota > Alphaproteobacteria > Rs-D84 > CACZYB01 > WQWV01. Next base: position 3,912 of record WQWV01000025.1, on the reverse strand, counting down.
AGGACTAGGTATTTGTTATCTGACATTGTGGGGGCATTGTAGCGTTTAGGGGACGCAAGGTCAAGCTTTTCGTTGCGCAAAATTCACTTTTTTCTTGACAAATTGAGGGGGGGGGTAGAGTGGCCTTTGTCGAGCGAGGCGCATGAAAAAGACCAGAATATTATTCAGTGGAATTACCGGCAAGACTGCAGGCTCGGCCATGCGTGCGGCGGGCGACTCCGACATCGCGGAAATCGTCGCGGGCGTGTGCAGAAATGATTCCCGCTATTACAACTATAGCGAATTGGAAAAGATAAAAGAGGAGTTCGACATCATCGTCGACTTTTCATTTCGCGACAGTTTCGACCGCGTTTTATCATTTGCGTTGTCGGTCGGCAAACCCCTTGTCGTCGGGACATCGGGCTTGAGCGATGAACAATCAAAGGCGATCGAGCGCGCCGCCATACAGATCCCCATATTCCGCGGGGGCAACTTTCAACTCGAGGTCAAGAAATTTATCGACGCCGTTGTCGAGTATGCGCGAAGGGCCGACGAGCCGCTTAAGGTTGTCGAAACTCATTATAAAACCATGTATGTTTTGCCGTCCGAAACCGCGAAGGTAATTGTCCGCAAAGTGTTGGCGGCCACAGGTAAGAAGGTCGAGATCGAATCGCACCTTGAATACGACGAACTTATCAACGACTGGCGCGTGGGACCGCTGCATTACAGGGGCAAATGGCTTGAAACTATCGGCGGAAATGTTCTTAAAATCGCGGACATGATGACGCGGCAGAAGCCAGGCGGCGTCTATGACCTGGATCGACTTCTTCAAAAAGAAAAATAAAATGGACAAAGCGCCCTATCCGCCCTATAATATCTTTTATGAAAAATCGCGACTTATTCGTCTTCTTGCACGGCTTTGGATTCGACAAGGACAACAACAAAGAGTTCGTGAGAGAGCTTGCCGCCCGCATGGGGGGGGGAGCGACGTATTAGCGCTTGACGCCCCGTTTCCGTCCGGCCGGGCGCGCGGAGGATTCGCCTGGTTCACGGTCGGGCCGTCCCCGGAAATGGCGTTGAATCTTGACGACGGACGCGTTGAAAAATCCTCCGCTTTTATAAAAGAATCTGTTGAAAAAGCGCTTTCGGAAACCGGCCGCACATGGGACGACGTGATTTTGACCGGTCGTTCGGCGGGCGGATTCATGGCTATGTTGATGGCGGCTTCTGGAATGGTGAAACCTAAGGCGGTCATCGCATTTTGCAGCTTCGACGACAACGGCTTTATCGCGGCGCGGGTGGAAAATACCGCCACGCCGATAGTTTTCGCGGCAGCGGCGAAGGACGACCTTTTGAGTCGATCGCGCAGGGACGGCTATATCGGAATACGCGCGGCCGGCGTCAAGGTGGAGCTCGTGGTCCTTCTCAACTCGGACCATGACAATTTGTCGCTTGCCGATATACCGGCTGTGCTTGAGGCGGTTTCATCAGTCATATAAATATAGAAGCATTCAGCGAGGCTTGCCGAGCCAAAGCGCGCGACACGCCGCCCCCACGCAGGGGCGCGCGCTAATCGCACTCGCCGCCCTGCTCGGCGTGTCTTGCTTGATTTAAATTAAGCCTTGTTTTCTAGGCGGCCAGCATACTCGTGGAGCATGTCGCCGGACTCCTTGATATGATTCAAGTTCACCATGCCTTGAGCATGATAGCCGCAGTCGACGTGCAGGAGCTCGCCGGTGATGCCGGACGCCAAATCCGAAAGCATGAACATGCCGGACTTGCTAACATCTTCCATCGTCATGTTGCGACCAAGGAACGAGTTGTATTCGTTCCACTTCATCATAAGCTTGAAGTCGTCGATACCGCTTGCCGCCAACGTCTTGATCGGACCGGCGGAAATCGCGTTCACGCGGATACCTTTGACGCCGAGGTCGGAGGCCAGGTATTTAACCGAGCAGTCGAGCGCGGCCTTGGCCACTCCCATCACGTTGTAATTCGGGATATAGGTTTCGCCGCCCAAATAGGTGAGCGTTAGGAAGCTTGCGCCGGGGTTGGCGATCTTGGACGCGCGGCGGCAGAGGTCGGTGAAGCTATAGACCGATATATCCATCGTATTCTTGAAGTTTTCGCGCGTGGTGTTTTCGACGTAGAGGCCCGAGAGCTCCTTCTTGTCCGAGAATCCTACGGCGTGGAGCATGAAGTCGATTTTGCCGAACTGCTTTTCCACTTCGGCGAAGAGCGCGTCGAGCTCGGCGTCGTTCTGCATGCCGCACTGCATGACTATGGGGGCCTTGATTTGTTCGGCAAGCGGGCGGACGCGCTTTTCAAGCACTTCGATGCCATAGTTGACGGCCATGGTCGCGCCCTGGGCATAACACGACTGCGCGATGCCCCAAGCCATCGACATGTCGTTGGCTATACCTATTATGATTCCTTTTTTGCCTTGCATAAATCCAGACATTACTATAACTCCTTTAGTTAATTGATTTCACGGGTCGTATTATAAGCCACTCCGGCAAGCGAGGTCAAGGGGAAAAAACTTCAATAAAAACTTGACAAACCACGGGGGGGGGTAAAATACTTTTATATTAAAAAAACGAAAGGGAAAAACATGGGACTGCGTAATTTACTTAAAAGAGGCAATAAGATTAAACCTATGTTGGAACTTGATGAAAAGAATATGGAAACTCCGTGGTTTTTCCTTCTTAAAAACAAAAAACTGATGATTATGCTGATATCCGAATACGGGCCGCTTATCGACGACCTTGCGGTGGATGTTGCTATAGGCAAGAAATACGATAAGAACTATAAGATTTACAAAGCGGCGGTGGAACGATACCATGAAATCAAAGACGAAACGGTCCAGCATAATATATGGCTTTTATCCCGTTATAAGAAAAGGAATATAACGGACTATGTCAAGCTTGCCATCAAGGCAGGTAGGGCGAGTAAATTGGATTTGCGAAAACTGAACGAGAGATAGCGCTATTCGTCCTACTCCGCAAATAAATTAACTCAAATTTTTCATGTGGACAGCTCGAGGAACGAGAGCGAGGTTCCGCATGAAAGATTTTTAGCTACGCCTTTAGGCGCCCCCCTTAAAAATATCAATGGTTTAATTTGCCTGCGAACGCCACTCATGTGGCCTTCGTGCGGCGACCCGCCTTCGATAAATCTACGGCGTGGCAAGTGCGAATGCTGGCGCAACTCGCGGAGAAAAATTCATTAAGCCAATTTTTTAAGCTCGTATAGCCTTTCCAGCGCGTCGCGTGGGCTTAATGCGTCGAGGTCGAGGGATTTCAGGCGCGTTATCGCCTCGGGCTCTTCGATTTGCACCGGCATTTTAACAGGACAGCTGAACAGATCGCGAGGCACAAGCGAGCCGGTCGATTCCAGCTTGCCCAAAATCTCTTTCGCGCGGCCCACCACGCGCGCCGGGACGCCCGCGATTTTGGCAACGTGGATTCCGTAGGAGGACTGGCCCGCTCCCTTGGTGATTTTGTGCATGAAGATTATATCCCCGCCGTGCTCCTTGACCTCGACCGTATAGGGCGCGACATGCGCGAACTCGCCCGCTACGTCGGTAAGCTCGTGGTAGTGGGTCGCGAAAAGTGTGCGGCAGCAGATCGCTTTGTCGATATGCTCCAACACCGCGTATGCGATCGCAAGGCCGTCGAAGGTCGCCGTGCCGCGGCCTATCTCGTCAAGGATTACGAATGACCGCTCGTCGGCCTGATTAAGAATCGCGGCGGTTTCCTTCATCTCGACCATAAATGTCGAGAGGCCTTGCGCCAAGTTGTCGCTTGCGCCCACGCGTGAAAACAATTTCGTTATCGCACCGATGTGCGCGGATGCGGCGGGCACGAAGCTCCCGATCTGAGCCATGATAGCAATGATCGCGTTCTGGCGCAGGAACGTGGATTTACCCGCCAT
>WQWV01000024.1 GCA_009785175.1 Alphaproteobacteria bacterium | reverse complement strand
TGCTGTAGGGATTTAAGACTAAGCGTTTACGCGTGCCACCTTTTTTATAGCACGTATAGAATCTGCCTTCGAACGCCACGTCGGTGGCCTTCGCACGGCGGCGCGAGTGCTTGCGCAGCTCGCGGTGAAAAACTCTTGCATTCATAAAAAACAGGGGTATAATATGCCCCACGTTCGGGTGTGGCGCAGCGGTAGCGCAGTTGACTGTTAATCAATTGGTCGTAAGTTCGAATCTTACCACCCGAGCCAGGTTTTGCAAGGTCGTCCATTAGGCGGCCTTTTTCTATGGTGGCCTTGGCTTTCGGACGATTTTTACTGGTTCGTGAATTACTATTCAAAAAATGTAGTTTTTTAGACATTCACGAACCCGACCTTGGATTTCCAAGCCTTTCGGCTAGTTCGTATCCTACCGCCCCGTTTTTTAGGCTTTGGAATATTTCTGCTTTATTTGTTGGAAATGCTTGTTATAATTATTTTAGCAGAAAGGATAAAAAATGTTCGGTCAATTATTTAAGCATTCAAAATTAAAAGAAGTAGAGGACATATTAAATGACTTCGGTAGCAAAATTCCTGGGGATTATTGTCATAGTTGGAAGAAAGTGCAAGAAATGATATTGGATAATATCACGCATAATAAAGACGCTTTTATAAGCGATACGCTACCAACACAGGAAAGAATTTATAATATGATAGGTCTTTTTGCTGAGCGCATTTATGTAAATCATTCCAACTTTTTTTATGCTGGTGCGGAAGACGATTTGATAAGAATGTGGAAATTTGCAGCAAAGAAGTTGTATGATGAAAAAATGATACCAAAAGACGAATTTGATAAAATTAGTCGAGGCATAGAAAATGCCATAAAGTATAAACAAGAAGAATATCCAAAAACGATTGTTGATGACAGGGATGAAATGATAAACAATCCATTAAATACTTAATGCTTCCATACAAGCCTTGACTTCTCGTGCAAGTTCAGTAAAAACCTTAGGTTCACTAGCTCGTAAATTGCAAGTTATCCCGAGCCATTTGAAATCAAAATACCCCCTCGTGGGGTATTTTCATTTCAAGTCGATTCCGATGATATGATTCGAAATTACAAAAGTAAGTTCGGAACGAAGCAAAAAGGCGAAATAACGCCGGTCGCCTCCGGCGATTTTGCAAGTGGGCGCCAAGCGACCAATCTTACCACCCGAGCCATTCAAAACCCTAGGATTTATGCGGCGTTGGACTGATCCGATAATCGTTCGTGCAGAAAAATTAAACTAGGATTTTCACCCTCTCGGGCGCGATCGCATAATCCCGGCGGGTATAATAGTCGCGTTCCAAAATCAGGTCGCGATCAAGCGCGCGCATGTTCGGCTCTTCCACAAGCTCGAGATACTTGACACCTAAAACATTAAGGGCATTCCAGATGCAGCGCTCGCCGAACGTGAACGGAAATAGCTCGAGGAATGTGGCGCCCGGCCGCATGAAAATGGCGTTCGCCGACCCCGCGCCGTGCGGAGCGATCACAATGTCGGCGTTGTGAAAATAGCGCACCTGCTCGGCGAAAGAATGCTCCTCCATCACCACGCGCTTGAAACCAAGCGGCCGCAGAATGTCAAGCAACTCCGCTTCGTTCGTAAGCTTGCGAGTGCACACGCGCGAAAGATAGACCCGCTTGGGATACCCCGCGTCCACAAGCCCGGGCACGCCGGCAAGTATCCTATCTCGCACGGGCATGATGTATTCGCCCGGAGTCTTCGGCCCGCGCGCATATCGCGGCGAGTCGGCCATGATAAGGCGCCCGACTTCGATCCTCTGCTCCCGCTTGATCTCGATAATGCGATCCGCCCCGACAAGCAGAGTGTAAAGTTCCTTCATGAACCCGGGTTTATGCTCGGGCATTATATACTTGCCGCGATATCCAAGCGCCTCAAGCTCGGCGATCGTCGCCGCGTCCTCGAACATTGCGTGCCAGCAGTTGTTGTTTGGATAGCTCCACGGGGTGGTAAGGTATGCTGCCTCGGGGGGGGGTGTTTTATCAAGCTTCTTAAGGCAGCCGCCAAGCGCGCCGGATACGCGTTTGAGGTTGCGCTCGATGTCGCCCGCATGCACGGCGTTGAATTGATCTGTGATTATCTTGCCGTTTTTTATAGCAGCCGGAAGCCAGCTTTCGAATCCAACCGCCGCGTCGTATACGGCGAAAAATTTCTGCCGGCCTTCAAAGACAAGTTCGGCGCCGATCTTGGCAAGCGTTGTGTGCGGCGGCAAAGACGGCTGCTTAGATGTATTGGACTTCGCCTTGTCCTCAAGATATTTTTTGCGTATTTTTTTGCGCGCCAACCGACCGGGTATAAAAGCGCATAGTATGTTAACAAGGATTTTTTTCATATCCTCATAATGCCAAAACCATACTCCAAAATCAACTTGAATTATTTCCTATGGAAAAAGGATCGAGCGTATCCTGCGTCCCACTTCGTCGTTTTCAATCGGGGTTGCCGATTGGAACAGGCTTGCCTTAGAACCATAGGCATACAGTGGAACGTCGGCGCCGGTGTGATTGAATCTCGATGAATTTGGGTTTGCGCCCGATGCGTTGGGGTGGCTTCCGAAACTTCCGAACTCGCATGTTTCCGGACTAAGCCCTCCGGTTTCATGGTCTCCCACCACGATAAGCGTTATGTTGTGGTTGGCCTTGACGAAAGCTATGGCGGATTGCACAGCAGTTTCGAAATCCGCCATGTGCCTCATGGTATTGGCAAAATCTCCGTCATGGGAAGTCCAGTCGATAGCCGCTTCTTCCACCATTACGAAGAAAGGCCGACGCCCGCGCATACATATTTTTTGCGTGCCGAATTCAACTCTGGCGGGACGCGCCCTATTGGGAAATCTTGCCATAGCCGACGAGCCGAACCCGGCCTCGTTGCTTATAACGCGTATATTTGTGGCCTCGAATTGAGCCCTAAGGTCTCCTGCGTCGTATCTGTTAACCGAGCGGGCGAAAAACGGTGTCGGCGTGCCCCCTATCGGAGAATCGTTCGTTGCTATGACTACGGTGTATCCGGCATCGCGCGCCATTCTAGAGATCATCATGGGACACGGCACCCCGTTTCGATCCACGCCCGCATATCCGTTGCGTGTTTTTATACCGCATGAAAAAGCGGTTGCCGCGGGTGGGGAATTGGTTATCTCTCCCTCCGAGTTGGAAGTGCTTACCATAGCGGCGGGCGTCTGGGTGGCAAGGAATCCTCCCTGCTTTCCGCGGCAAGCGACATGGCCCACTCCCATGCCGTCGCCGATCATCAATATGACGGACTCGGCGGCATTGACGCTGATGGATATAAAAAACCCTAAGGCAAGCAATAATTTTTTCATTGCCCGATTATACCACGATTCGCGCTTTAATTCAAGGGCTCGAATAGGTATCCCTAGTCATACCGTCCCCTTCGTCATTACCCGGCACTCCCACCGCCACACAAACGCCAACTGCTCTTGGCCTTCAAAGGTAGAATTTATATGTGTTATTATCTCCCGGCCTGGCCATTCCTATAGAACGCCAGCCTGTGCGGCTTGAAACCGTGCGGCAAAGTTATGCCTTCCGGCTTCAGAAGCGGGTTGCTACAAACGGCCAAAGGCGCAATTTTCCTCGCATTCGGCATTTCAAGCGTCTTAAGATGGAAGTTTTCCTCGATTCCATTCGGCTCTATCTTCTCGAGGGCTGGAAGATACAAAACCTCCGCACCTGTCTGCCATAGCGCGCGGGAACGAATCTCCTTGGCCTTCAAAAGATTGATGTCCATACCCTTTTCGCCGGTGCCGTTAAGCGCGTCCCGATCGACAAGTTCGACATTTGGCATATACAGGGTTTTCATCGCAGTATCGCAATACAGCGCATGATCTCCTATTTTCTTGGTATCAAGGCCGTAAAGGTTTTTTAAGGTATAACACTGCGCCAGGCTGAACGCGCCAAGCTCTTTTACAGACTCCGGTAGGTAAAGCTCCATCAAATCCGGGAAAAGCGACATCTCTGCGGCAATGTTTCCGACTGGAAGCTCGGTCGCACCGGATTTTGCAAGTTCCAATATACGGTTGCGAGTTTCCTCTGTCCTACAAGTTCCTATCCAGCCGTTCTCGTTAAACTCGAGAGGATGCGTCTTGCCTACTTCGATTACTGATTCTTTCGCGGGCGCGGCTACCGGGACTAGCTCCGTAAGCTTGTATCTCTCCGGCGCTTTATGTTTGCCCGAACCGAAATTAACGACCATGTCGGACGGAAGAGTTTCGCGCAATTCCTTTTGCAATAGCATAGGGCCGAAATAGCGCCCGAACATTCTGTTTGCCTTCGTAGAAACGATAAGGGTCTTGAGGTTCGGACACTGCTGTATTGTTGCGATATCGAATTTGTTTTTCTCTGCGCCATTATCATATTCGTATCCGTTGTCTCCGCCAATATTTGCTTTTTCAAGGTTATTACAGTCGTATATAAGCTTGTCGAATTTATGAAGGCGCGGCGCGGAAAACGATTTGAGCTTTGGACAGCGGCCGACACTGCGCGTCCCTCCGACCTGAAGCGACGGAAGGCACAAATCTTCAAGCTCGTGGCATTCCCAAAAGCAGAAGTCGCCCACTTCTACAATACCCGGAGCCTCAAACTTTTTAACGACCGAGCCGTTAAGGCAATCCCCGCCAAGACGCACATTTTTGCCCTTGATAATCAAAGTTTTCAAGTCTTCAAGCTTAGCGAACGCACACCCGCCTATGTCGGTGATATAAGCCGGCACGACAAGATATTCTATACCTTCGAACGCCGAATGCGAAATCTTATCGAAGTTTTCGGATTCCGGAATCGCATGCGGATTTTCGGAAGCCATGATTTTTTTGATATATGCCTTAAGGTTGGCCTCGGCCTCGGGCGTTTTGGCCATATACTGCCACCCCTCGTAAGCTCCGGGAATCAAAAGGCCGGGAACGCTTGAAACTTTATTCATTTTATACTCCTTTTTTATTAAACCACCTGTTTTATAGTCAACTAAAATCATTTTGTCAAGAAAAATCGACATTATTATTCCGAATCAAGTATAATAAATGTCAATTTAATGATAAAATAGCGAAAAATACGCGAAAATACCCTATATTATTCCCAATAAACTCGCCAGTTTGTAGTAGATACGCCGCTTCGGAGCTTGAAATAAAAAGTAAACGTACTTAGCACTACGTGCTTTTTATTTCAATGGAGAAGCAAGTATATGCTGCGAAATGGCGAGTTTCCCCTTGACTTTTCCATAAAAAAGTATACGATGCTTCGCATTCGGCACCCCTGGAGGCCGGATATAACACTAACAAAAGGTAAAAAACATGTCAAAAGTAGAACTAAAAGTTTTGCCGCGCAAGGATTCGGGCAAGGGAGCCGCTCGCGCAATTCGCCGTCAGGGTCTGATCCCCGCGGTCATTTACGGCAACAAATCCCCGGCCGAAACAATCGCGCTTGAACCCAAGGAGTTTATCCGCCAAATGTCGATCAAGGGCTTCCGCACCCGCCAGTTCGAGCTTGTGCTCGAAGGCAAGAAGGAACTCGCGCTATGCCAAGCCGTCCAGCTTGACAAAATCTCCGATTTCCCGCTTCACGCCGACTTCCTAAGGATCGACGCGAACAAGGAAATCGCGATCGAAATTCCGTTCACCTTCGTTGGCAAGGAACTAAGCGCCGCGATCAAGTCGGGCGGTATCCTCAACATAGTCGCGCACACCGCGCCCGTGCTCTGTAAGCCAAGCGACATGGTCGACGCGATCGAGGTCGATGTGTCCAAGCTCGAAGCCGGCGATTCGATCCAATCGACCGATATCACACTGCCTAAGGGCATCAAATTCGACGGAGCCGAGAAATTTGCGATCGCATCGATCACGCTTGCAACCGTCGACGACACTCCCGCAGCAGCAGCCACCGAAACCGCCGCAGCAGCAGCGCCCGCAGCCACAGCCGGCAAAGACGCCAAAGCCGCGCCCGCCGCCGCCCCTGCCAAGGATGCCAAGAAAAAATAATTCTATAACAAACCCGAAACAAGCTCCTACGGGGGCTTGTTTCTTAAAAAAGGATATGAAAAATGGGAAGAAATAACGCCTCGCCCGATGACCGCCCTCAAAGAAGCTCTAGCGCAAAAACCCTCAACATCGACTACCAAGCGAACCGCACCTATGGAACGCCAAGCGGAATAAGCCGCGATGAGATAAAACGCAGCAATCCCTTCGGCGACGGATACGATTCAAGATCAAGGAACCGAAAAACGCGCCGCACGCTTGACCGCGTCGGATCTTTCTCAAGATAAGCGGGTTGTTAAATTAGCATCCCCCCCCCGTCATACTGCGGCGCCCTCTCTCGTCATTACCCGGCTCGACCGGGTAATCCAGTGAAGTATATAGAAGCCTCCAGCGAACTAGCCTCGCTAGGAGCTAAAAGTATATAAAGGTTGTGGCGATGGCGGGACGCCACATCGGAGGCCTTTATGAGGCCTGCTCGTGCTAAAGCGACTCGCAGGGAATTTTTTCTATTGTCATTACCCCCCCCCTTTCCCCAGTCATTATCCGGCCGCGACCGCGGTATCCAATCAAGCATACATAAGCTCCCCAGCTCGAAGAGCTGCCCCTAACAAACACCAACTGCTCTTGGCCTTCAAAGGCAAGATTCTATATGTGTTTTATTAAGGGGGGGGGGCGCTGCGCTTAGTCTTAAATCTAACCTCATGGGGCCCTGCCGCGCTGCAGCCCTTCGGGCTTGGCTTGCTGACCCACAAGGTTAGATTTGGGCTTGTATAAAAAAATCCCCGGCCAAAACCGGGGATTTTCAATTTCTAAGCCAAAGCCTATTACTTGCCGTCTTTACCGGCTTTCACAGCCCACGGCAGGGCGACGGTTTTGCGACCATCGTTGTTGCTCCTTGAAACCTTAGTGTTCATCGCCGCCTTCAACGCGCCAACTCCACCCTTCATATCAAGAGACTTTTTTCCAGTTTTAAGACCTTTGTCTGCCATTTTTTTACCTCTTTGTTTCTCTTTACCCAGACCCCTATTATAAAACAAATTTTATATTTGTAAAGATAGTAAATTAATTTTTTCTATTCCCATCTTATGACAGTTATTTCGTTTTGTCAACATATTTATTCAAACTTTTTTAATAAAAGTAAATTACCCCTAAAATCCAAGTTCTGCTTGCTTTTTTGCCTACCTCGGGGTATAGTTGTAAAAGGAAGAAAAGGAATGGGAAGCAAAAAGCTCAAGCTTTTGTTGTTTTTAGGCGCATGTCTTTGCGCGCCCCATACGCACGCACAACACTTCCAGCCCCTACCCGCCAACAATTTCAATCCCTGGCAACAACAAGTGCAACAGCCCCAGCAACCGCAACCGCGAATAGATTGGAGCCTCCCGCCCCAAATCCCGGCCGAGCTTTATCACCAGGTTTCCGGCTTCCAATCGCCCCAGACGTGGCACATCCCGCCCACTCCGCCAAGAATGGTGCAAACGCAAAGCGGCCTCCAAATCCCAGATTACATGATTCGCCAAGAAAATAATGAGCAGTTCGTGAACTTCTTCATGGCCTTTGGTTATAGCGAAGCCCGATTCGCAGGCCAGCACCCCTACTCGCCCTATGTATACACGGCCTTCCTTCCAGAATACGAATTCGAATACACCACCGCCGCGTTTAATAACAATCCTAACGCCAAGCCGGGCAACGGCTCGACCGCATCGTTCGCATTCGGTGTCGAGGGCAAGTCGGGCCTAAGGGCAAGCGTCGAGTTCTCAGCACTTTCCGGCATGAGGTATGGCAAAGAAGGCGGGCTTGTATCGTTCGACCAGGTTATAATCGAGGCCGAAGAAGACGAAGACGGATTTTTCTTCATCGGCGACGAGGATCTGCTTTTCCCCTCGGGCGGCCACATGACGTCGCAAGCGTTGATGCTTAACATACACTACCCTCTGCCGGAAATATTCGAGGAAATATTCGGGGACGAGATCGTGCCCTATGTCGGCGGCGGAGTCGGCGTTGCTTTCAACCGCATCTCGGACTATTCGGTATGGGACGAATTCGGATACGCCGAGGAACCGTTCGGCAGCATTGATGGCGAAGAGGGCTTTTACGAATACGACGTTCTTCACACTCACCTTGGTGCAACAACCCGCGCGATGGCCTGGAACCTCGAGGCCGGCATAGGTGTAAAGCTTACTCCCAAGACATCGCTTGACTTCTACTACCGCCGCTCGAACTATGGCAACATACAATCCGCCGGCCTTGTTATGGTCGAGGGCGACGTGTATGCGATCCTTTATCCCGAGGGCGAGGACTCGTTCGGCAATCCCATCTGCGACGACGGCTTCAGCTTTAACGGCGATCTTGGCTTCTGCGAGGCGTTCGACGGCACGTTCGAGCGGTTCATAGACGACTTCCCGCCCGAATCCGGCCGCATCATCAACAACGAGCTTGGCGTGCGCCTGAGGGTGAGGTTCTGATGAAGAAAATTCTTGCCGCCGTCGCCCTGCTCCTGATAGCTAACAACGCTACCGCCCAGCAGTATTACACCATTCCGCCGCGCATCACCACGATCTATCAAAATCCGATGCAGCGCTCGGTCGAACTTCCGCAATTCGGCCGTAATCAGCACATGTACTGGCGCAACGCTCCCGTCCGTGCCGAGGAAGAGGGCGACTTCGGCGGCGTCGGGCTTTATGTATACGGAGCTTTCGAAACCGGCAGCACGGACGGCGGTATGAACTCGGAATACAACCACGATTCCTTCCCCTTCGGCTCGACCGCCAATCACAAGATGGGCGACGCGCTTGGCGTAGCCGTCGGTGTAGGCCGCAGCATAAACCGCAACGTCGATTTCGAAATCGGCTATAAAAGCTTCCGCGGCATGAAATACGGCGATTGGACCCAGGTGATAAACGACGAGTTTTGCACCCGCGGCTTCTTCGATCCCGAAAACGGCGAATGCCTTACCTGGGATGTGGAAGAACAAGAGTTCGGCGATCCGCCCCCCGGCTGTTATGACCCCGAAACCGGCGAGTTTTTCTGCGGCCCCTTCGTCGTAGCCGAATCTCTGTTCGAGGTCGACGGCGGCGGCATAACAAGCGACTTTATCTCGGCCGGCCTTGTCTATCGCATCAACAACCTTAATATCTTGGGCGGCATAAGGCCGTATTTCGGCGCGCATTTCGGTATGAGCTTGAACCGTATAGACGACCTCATTGTGCGCGACCCCGACGACGAGCTTTGGTTCTATTCCGATTTCAACCCCAATCCCCGCACTATGGAGTTCTGGAGCTTTGACGAGGACGAAATGCCCGTCGCCGAATTCGACTGTATCCTTGGTGAGGACGCCGAGTGCGAGGGCTCCCACTTCTTCAACGGTCGCCACCGATTCTATGGTTCTACGCGCAGCAACTTCGCCTATGCGCTCGAAGCGGGCCTTTCCGTTCCGCTTGAGAATAACCTTAATATAGAATTCTATTACGCTATGAACAACATGGGCAAGGTGGAAACCTCGGGCAACGTGCTTACCCACTATGATGTCGACGAATACGACTTCGGCTATCGCTCGTATTTCGAAGTGCTTGCATCTCTCCCGATCTGCAACGGCATGAGCCCCTCGGAGTGCCAGGCCGAATTCGGCACCGGCTTTACCATCTGGGATGGCGATACCGAGATCGAAAACATCGGCATAGACTCTCCGGCCTTCCCCGACTTTACGATAAGGGACATAGATGGCAATCCCACCAACGTCGGCGGCGTTATCCGAAACCTCTGCGAATCCGAAAACGGCGATTATCTTGCCGGCACCGGAGTATGCGCGTTCTTCTTCGACGAAACGGAATTCAGAAATCTCGAACGCAAAAGGAAAGAGGGCGGGACGCTAAGGATAAACTCGTTCGGCATTAAGCTTAGATACCTATTCTAGGCTTGACATGAAAAAACAAATGCTATTAAATATAGCGCATAGGAGAGGGAAAATAAAATGAACGTAATCATACTTTTGTTCGGCTCGATGGCCGCCGGATTTTCTTATTACGCGACCAAGGGCACGACCTCGGAATACGAGCAGTTGCAAAAAGAAGTCGACGCGAAGCTTGACTGCATCCGCAAAAACCGCATGCGCCTGGCCTCGGAAAACATCCGCCACGCTTTCCACACCGCCGGCACCACTTCCATAATAGGTCAGTCAGGTCAGAACCTTGCCCCCGTTCCCGACCAATGCGCCGGCCATGAAAGGCTCGAGGCCCGCAAGTTCTGCTTCAACGCCGCCCGCTCACCGGTTTCCTGCGACGGCGCGGTCGAGCATCATTGCATATTGGTCTGGTCGCCCGATTTCGACATGCCCAACGAGCTTAAACACCGCCCCGCGATGTTCGGTTCAAGCATCGTCAGCGGCGGCGAGCTAAGGGACGACTCGAATACCAGATGGAATGTAAGCAGTATAGGCAACATGCCCGACAACTCCGTCGGCTCCATTTGGTGCCAAAAAAATTCGGAAATCGAATCCAAATCCAAGCTCCCCTGCGCCCACGAATGCAGCCCGCGCGAAATCGCGGTCTTGGCCGATCCGAACGATCCCAAATCCTGTAAGTGCGAACCCCTTCCCGACGAGGATATCTGCACCGCCTCCGAAGTCATAAGCAATTCAAGGACCGATTTCCCGATCGGCTCGGACGCGCTTGTCGACACTACCGCCGCCCCTCCCGCACGCCTGCTTCCCAACGGAAAATGGTGCCACGCGGTTGATAGAAGGAACGCGCTTCTTGGCTGTGGCGCAAGCAAGAACGTTGTTGGTATATGGCAGGAGCGCGGCCGCTTCTGGCGCTGCTCCAACTTCGAGGAGGCAAGGCAGGCGGCGCAATGCCCTTCACCCAACATAGTCGTAATGGACGCGTTCGACGAGCAAAGCTCGGTGATAAAGGTCGCCTCGAAAACCATCAACGAGATCATGGGAATCACCAGGCCGATATTCGACGTGAAGTTCGACGACGACTCCAACAGCTTCCAATGCTATCCAAGGGCCGAGGTGTTCGCGGATGCGTGTAAGAAACTCGGCGCCGGAATCAATAGGCAGTTCGACAGGGTCGAAAAGCTCAACGTAGTTGTCGCCACGTTCGGCGGCGATCCCGATTCAAGCGAAAGGCCGCAGCCCACCTGCCACCTCATATCGGACAAGTCGCGCGTTGCGCTTGACGCCTGCTCTGTCTGCGGCTGGCCAAAACTCGAGACGGCCACGAACCGCTGGACCTGCGACTATGAACACATTCGCAGGGACAACGGCTGGCTATGCGCTATGGGCAACCTAAGGACGGATCCGAACGACCCCCGCTGTAGCGACAATGCAAGATCCATGCACTTCGGCAACCTAAGGGATCGCGGCTGCTTCCCCGGCTGCACCATTAACGAGGCCCACCCAGCCGATACAAGCACCAACCTCGGACACTTGATGATGGTCGGCACTAAATATCAATCCGACAAAGATGGCTCGCCTAACTGGGGCTTGCTCTGGAACGAACAGACCAAAATCTGGGCCTGCCACAACTGCGACGACAACCAATGGTGGAACCCGGCCGCCGATAGTGGAAGGGGCGCCTGCGTGCCCAAGGACTGCAACATGCCCTTCCAGGTGATGTATAACGAAGCCTGCTTTACCAAATGGTGCCCCGCCCTTGTGATGGACGCCATAAACAGACAGGGCTTCGACCTTAGCATCGGATTGTCAAGCGACATAAGCTGTGTGAATGCCAGCCCCGGTCATACATATATGATGTATAATCCGACCCAGGATTGCGTCTACTGTATGCGCCCCTGGCCGGATATAGTTCACCCCACATTGTAAAGCCATGCTTAAAACCAAATCCCCTGCTTCGGCGGGGGAGTTTTTCTATCCTTGTCATACCGGGCTTGACCCGGTATCCAGTGAGTATTGATAAGTCTGGATTCCGGCTCGGAGGCCGGAATGACGGCGGACGCGGGCGGCGTTGGTGGCTTGCCCCAACTTTCCCCTTGAACCCGAGCATAAAAATCTTTACCGCAATTCCGGTATGAGGTATTGCGGTTAGGATTTTTGAAGCAAGGTTGCAAGGGATTTACTCAAAAAACTAAAGAACTCGAAAAAAAGCTATTGACAAAATCTTCCGGGGGGGGGTATTCTGTCTACAAATGAACGCAATCACGCGATTCGGAAATAAGGAAAAAACATGAAAACCAATAACGCCACTAACATAGCGCAAGAAGCCGCCCTGCTTGCCCAGTTGGAAAAAGCTTATCTTGTTCTCCGCTCATACCGCGCGGAAATAAGGAAACAGCCCACCAACCTTAGCGTCAAAGATGCCCTGGCCCGCGCAGAAGAAGAAATTAAAGACTTCTTGGTTAAGAATCCGAAATACAACAGCCTTGAAAGGTTGGTCTATACCGAGGAAGCCTATAACCAAGCAAATAAAAAATATCAAGACCTGCTTGCCCAATATGCCGCAGTCATTGAAAACTCGGACGCTATCAAATGCGTTTCCTATAATTCCAAAACCGGCGAAGGCGATTATGATGCTCTTTCGCCCTTCACACACAAACGGTTTGATGATTGGAAACGCGAAGACGTAGTCCAGGGTGTCGCGTTGAATGAATATACCAAGCCCGGCCTTGTGCTGACCGTTGCCGAGGCGACCGAGGATTCGGGTGTTCAACGCGTCCGCGTGTGCGAAGATGTGATACGCTATGATAATCTGGTCGAAGATGATTATCGTTGCATAGAGGTGGATTCCGAATTTCGTGCCGACATCGCGCAAATCATTACTCGCACCTACCAAGAGCAACAGGCGGCCAAATATAACTCCGAGCGCAAGATGACCATAACCAAAGCCGAGGAGGCGGCATACGACTACGCCAAATACATTGGCAAGCCCGTAGATTTAATCGGCAGAGGAAAAGAAAGCAGATAAGCATCCTTCCGCGCATTTTTACAATCCCCCGCCAAGGGGGATTTTTTCTTACACATATTTAGCTCCCAGCTCAAAGAGCTGCGCGCCCAAGGCGCTTTCGCCCTGCCGGCGTTGGTGGCTTACTCTATTTCTTAAGCACCACTCGCTTGCCCGTCGAGTCGGGCGCGGACAATAGCCCGTTCGCCTGCATCTTCTCGATCAGGATAGAAGACTTGTTGTATCCTACGCCAAGCTGACGCTGCAAGAACGATATAGACGGCCTGTCGCTTGCAAGAATTATTTGAACCGCGCGGGCATAAAGCTCGTCCTCGGCATCGCCCTTGGATTGCTTGAACACGGTTTTATCCAAAAGCGACATCTTAGAAACATCTTCGACCTTCTCGGCGGTGATAGCGGACACGTATTGCGGCCGCCCCTGCGATTTGACATGCGCCACGACACGCTCGATCTCCTCTTCGGAAACATACGCGCCGTGTATGCGCTCAAGCGATCCGCCCATCGCCATATAAAGCATGTCGCCCTTGCCAAGCATAAGCTCGGCGCCCTGCTCGTTTATGATTGTGCGAGAATCGATTTTGGACGCGACGCGGTATGCTATGCGGTTCGGGAAGTTGGACTTGATCGTGCCGGTGATAACGTCGACCGAGGGACGTTGCGTGGAAAGAATCAAGTGGATACCGGCGGCGCGGGCCATTGCGGCAAGACGAGCGATCGCCGCCTCGACCTCCTTGCCTGCGACAAGCATCAGGTCGGCCATCTCGTCGACGATTACTACGATATAGGGAATGGGCTTGACCTCGATCTCCGCTTTCTCGAATATCGGCTCGCCGGTTGCGGGATCGAAACTTTTCTGCACTTGCCTAGTGATTTTCATACCGGGATTCGCGCGCGCCTTGGCGTTATATGATTCGATGTTTTTAGTTCCCGTAGCGGACATGTTTTTGTTGCGCTCCTCCATCTCGCGCACCGCCCATTTAAGCGCGGCCACGGCCTTGACCGGCTCGACTACGACGGGGATAAGAAGATGGGGAATGTCGTTATACATCGCGAACTCAAGCATCTTCGGATCGATCATGATCATCTTCACTTCGTCCGGAGTGTAATGATAGAGAAGCGATAGAATCATTCCGTTCACGCCGACCGATTTACCGCTACCGGTAGTTCCCGCGATCAAAAGGTGCGGCATCTTCGCCAAATCGACGAACACCGGCTTGCCGGAAGTGTCGCTGCCAAGCGAAATCGGAAGCGCATAGTCGGTTTCCTTGAACGCCGTAGAGGCAAGCTGGTCGCGCAAAAACACCATGCCGCGCTTTATGTTCGGAAGCTCGATGCCTATGCGATTCGTCCCCTGTATGTGCGCCACACGCGTAGAATAAGCGGACATGTTCCGCGCGATGTCCTCGGACAAAGAGGTAATGCGCGAGGTCTTTATCCCCTTGCCCACTTCTATTTCGAAAAGCGTGATGACGGGTCCGGGGCGTATCGCGGCCACTCGCGTTTCAAGTCCGAACTCGGCAAGCGTTTCTTCTAGCATGCGACCCATCTTGCGGTTCGCCTCGTCGTTGTTGTGCGAAACTTCGCGCGGCGATTCGTTCAAAAGCGAAAGCGCTGGCAGGCGATAGTTTTTGTTTTGCACCCTATCGGATGCCGGCCGGACGATTTTGGAAACGGGCACAGTTTTTTTCGGCATAACCGGAAGCGATTTTTTCACGCGAACCGGAACAACCTCGCGCCGACGCGAAACAAGCGACCGCAGCCATTCAAGATGATACCGTTTGAATCCGAATCCGAAATAAATACTAAGCGCGCTTCCAACCATTATCACCGGCGCAATCAACACCGCAAGCCCAAGTCCTACGCCCC